>CACIUJ010000001.1 GCA_902589795.1 uncultured Pelagibacteraceae bacterium
GAATAGACATTCCTGCATATATAGACACATATACAAAAAACATTATTTTATCTATACCTATGCTTGAAGCTAAATACATATTTTCCAATGTTGTACCTGAAGCGATAATTGATAGAAAAGCAAAAAGGGAAGCAGCAAATGAACAAAATATTATTATTAATCTTCTGTCACTTTTGTCAGAATAATATCCAATCGGCCACTGAAAGATACCCCCAGAGATTGTAATCAAAAATAACAATAAAGAAATTTCAAAGAGAGTAAAATTCATAGAAGCAGCATAAACAGCTCCTAATGAAAATAGAGCGGAATGAATAAGACCAGTACAAAACATACTTACTGTACCAAAAGGAGAAGTCTTATATAAACCTTTTATATCAATAAAACCTAATTTTTTAAATTTAGGGGCTTTTCGTTTTGTAAGTAAAATAGGAATTAGTGCTGAAGATAACAATAAAGAGACTAATATAAAGGGTTCGTATTTTTCGGGACTACTAAAATTTAATAAAAGAGTTCCTACAGATATTCCTGTTAAAGTAATTAACATATATATAGACAACAATTGACCACGAGTTCTATTATTTGCTCTATCATTTAACCAGCTTTCCATAACAATGAAAATTGCAACAAGGCTAAATCCTGTTATAAATCTTCCGCAGGTCCATATTATTGGGTTTACAAAAACTGCGTGCAGCAAGATACTTAGAGAAGCCAATGAAGCAAACGCTGCAAAAACTCTTATGTGGCCTACTTTTCCAACAAGTTTAGGAACTGAGTTTGCTCCAGCAAAGTATCCTACAAAATATCCTGACATTATTATGCCGACTGCAATAAAGTTAAATTCTTCTATTACAGATCTAACTCCAAGCAAGTTTCCTTGAAATCCATGAGCAATCGTAAGAATAAAGTACCCAGTAAAAAGCGCCCAAGAATTTTTTAAAATTTTAAACATAAAAGATGATCTAATTAAACTTTTGTTTAGAATAATGCAATTAGATAATTATTATGTTTTTTTTAGGGCTAAAATAGAATGAATTCCAATGGTTACGACTATAACACTTCCACCTACAATTGTCTCAAAACTTGGTTGTTCCTTAATTACAAACCATACCCAAAGTGGACCCAAAATCGTTTCAAGTAAGAAAAAAAGATTTACCTCAGCCGCAGTAATATATCTTGGAGCTAAAGTCACCAGAACGAATGGAATTGCAACGCACATGATGCACATCAAGGGTACTATTATAATATCTCCATCTTTAAGCTTGAGCTGATCTACAAATAGCAAGGCGATTAGTGTAACAATTAACTTTCCTATCATCGCAGAAGGGACCAAACTAATTTTTTTTGCTGATCTTATAATAACTGCACCAACAGCTAATCCCATAGCACAAACCAAACCAAGAAAATTTCCTAAAAAATCTCCAGCGTCTAAAGAATCATAGAAAATATAAATCACAGACAATGTGGTTATTATTATTGCTATCCATGTTTTTTTATCAGGATTTTCTTTTAAAAAGAAAAAGCTAATTATAGCAGAAAGCATAGGAGCTAAAGCAATCATAATGAGGGTATTTGCAACATTAGTATTTTCTATAGAAATTACAAAAAAAATGTTAGTTACTGTAAAGGTACAAGCGTAAAAAAAACCATGCCAACCATTACTAATAATTTCCTTAAGAAGTTTTGTTTTATAAATAATTAAAAGTCCAAAAAAAACTACTAAGAATGGAATAATGCCTCTATAAAATATTAAGTTCCAGGAATTAATATTAGATAATCGTATAAAAAGAGAGTCTGGTGTAATAAACATTATTGCTGTGAAAGCAATCAACATTCCTTTTTTTTGGTCACTATATGCCATAATTTTTAATTAATTTTAATTGACATTAATATAAACGAGTGGTTTAATTAGTATATAGCGCTGATTTGAATCAGATTGCGAGCGCTTAAAAAATCCAGCTAAAGCGACATGTTTAAACCACTGCTTTAGTCGGTGGTTTTTTTTTGGAAATTTATTTCAATTAAAAATCGGGTATTTAACCTAATTGTGCACCTGAGTATCGTGAAAGCACTAAAAAGGAGAGTAAAATGAGTAATAAAAAAAGAAATTTAATTGAAAGATTAAATTCGGGTCCCGTTATTTGTGCAGAGGGTTTTCTTTTTGAAATAGAAAAAAGAGGATATATGTCATCTGGAGAGTTTGTTCCAATGGTTTCTCTAGATCATCCAGAGGCTTTAGAAAGTCTTCATAGAGATTTTCAGCATGCTGGCTCAGATATAGTTCAAGCATTTACTTATAATGGACATAGAGAAAAAATGCGCGTTATTGGTAAAGAAAATTTATTGGAACCTCTGAATAGAGCTGCTTTAAAAATTGCTAAAAAGGTTGCAAGCAGCCCATTAGGCAAAGAACAAAATTTAATGGCAGGAAACATTTCAAATTCTAATATTTGGAAACAGGGGGACAGGAAGTCCCAATTAGAGGTTGAAAAAATGTTTCGTGAAATGGTGGGTTGGGCAGTTGAAGAAGGAGCAGATATTTTAATTGGTGAAACTTTTTATTATGCTGAAGAAGCTTATACAGCTTTAAAAGTAATGAAAGAAACTGAACTTCCGTCTGTTATTACAATAGCCCCTTACGGAGAAAATATCATGAGAGATGGGGTTTCTATTCTTGATACTTGTAAAGAACTAGAACAAAGAGGAGGTGATGTTGTAGGCATGAATTGTCATAGAGGACCTGACACTATGATGCCTTATCTTAGAGAAGTTAGAAAATCATTGAAGTGTCATATGGCTGGCTTACCCATAACTTACCGAACAACTGAAGATCATCCTACTTTTTTTAATTTACCAGATAATAATGGATGCACTTGCAAAACACCTCATGAGACTACATTTCCTACAGCATTAGATCCCATGCAATGTAACAGATACGAAATTGGAAAATTTGCAAAAGAAGCATTTTCAATAGGGATAAATTATATTGGAGTTTGTTGTGGAGCTAATCCAATGTTAATAAGAGAAGTTGCTGAAGCAGTTGGGTTAAAAGTTCCTGCTAGCAAATATAAAGAAAATATGGAAAATCACTACATGTTTGGAAAAAACAAAAGAATTCCAAAACATATAAGGGATTATAAAAACAAAGCCTAAGCCGAGTAAGGTTTTCGGGAAAATATTTTTTTTATTAAAGGCTCAAATTCTTTTAAAGGCAATGATTTGAAATTGGGATCAAAAGATTTTTGATCCCAATTTTCACAAAAATTTATAGTATCTTGGTAATAAACATGGCCTTTGTATTTATCTCTTTTATTTCTGTTTCCATTTAAATGATGAGCATAATAGTACATTTGAAATTCACCATGTTTTTCTATTATCCAATGAGTTTTTTCACTTACATAAGGTTTTAAAACAGCAGCAGCATATTCTGAATGATTTAATGGAGCCAGCTCGTCACCAATATCGTGGAGTAATGCAGCAACAATCGTTTCATCATTAGCCTTGTCATTTAAGGCTCGTGTTGCCGTTTGTAATGAATGCTCTAATCTTGTTATCTGATATCCATCTAAAGTATTATTTAATCCACTCATAAAACTGATTAATCTATCAGCAGTGCCTTCTATATATTTTTTTTCATGTTTATCTAAGAGCAGGTATTCTTCTTTTGTACCATCTTTCATTTGTTTAAATTTTACTTTTTCCATTTTAGGTTAAATTTTCTTTCTAAAAATCTTAATTTTCCTTCAGTGGAATCGTGGTCAATATAACAACCAATTAAAAATCTTTTTCCTTCACTTTGATTAAAAGTAGTTCTTCCATGCAGAGTTCTATGGTTATCAAACATGATTATATCTCCTTTTTCTAACTTAAATTTTAATTCAAATTTTTTTGAAGCACATAATTTTGAAAATAATCTTCTTGCTTTATAAAATTTTTCTAATTTTTTTTTATCTAAAATAGATACATAGTCTAACCTAGGACTGTGCCGTATATGTTTTGGATTTTTACTATCATCTAATTCAATTATCTCTCCCCAATTTTCAAGAATTATATCTTTATCTACAAATCTAAATCTAACTTTTGTAGATGAAAGTATATTAAATAAATCTTTATTCTTTTTTTTTAAATATTCCGCTATAGCAAACCCATCTACCACAGTTGAAAATCCACCTTCTACTTCATTATAAATACAATGTAATAACTGGATACAAGGAACAGGTTTTCTGTAAGGATTGTCAGTGTGAGCAGCTATATGATGATTTGTATAGGCCAGGTCATTATAATTTTTTTCAGATCTAACTTTAAAAGTAGTGCCAAAATTCGTAGGTCGAACTGTACCAATTGAATTTGCAAATTTTACAAGAAAATTTTCATCAGTAGGTGTTTTTTTTATAATGACAAAACCATACTTGTAGAAATTTTGTAACAGATCGTACATATTAATTGTATCAAACATATGTTCTCTATAGTGCGCTAATGGTTTTTCCTTTAGTTTTGAATTCCACAATATAGGATTTTCATAAGGTAAATTTTTGTTAAATTCATAAAAAAGTTCTTTAATTTCATAATTGAATTTAATTCCATCATTAAAATTTATATTTAAACGCCCGTTAGTTACTGAGGCTTTTTTTATTTTTAAATTAGTATTTAATTCAGAGGGGTCATACAGTCTTTGATCAGTATTTTTGTCATGCAAATTATCCAACCTGGCTCTTTCTCTTAGCCAAAGCGGATGTATTTCCAATTTTTTTTTAGGTAATTTTAAAAATACTTTATTTTTAGTAATTTCAATTCTCACGTTATTATTTTATATTTTTTTATTGTTATCCTCAATAAGAAGATATACTCAAACTTTACTAATTAATTAAAATCAAACATGAAAATACAAGATATACTTATAGCATTATTGGTACCTATAATTTTAGGTTTTGGCTTTGTAATCGCAAAGCCTGCTATGGAATATTTTCCACCGTATTTATTAATGGGTATGCGTTTTACGATACCAGCCTTATTACTAGTTTGGTGGTTTCCTCTTCCAAAAGGATTATATTTAGATTTATTTAAAGTTTCATTTATAGGAAGCACTCTACAATATGGACTAACTTATACGGGTTTAAATATTATAGATGCATCTTCAGCTGTTTTGCTTGTTCAACTCGAGGTTCCTTTTGGCATTATAATTGCATTTTTTTTATTAAAAGAAATTCCATCTGCAAAAAATATAATTGGTTTAGTCATAGCTTTTATCGGAACTTATATTTTAACTGGTGCACCAAACCTTCACGGTAAGTATATTGGTGTTTTATTAGTTTTAGCTGGAGCTTTTACATGGTCGCTTGGGGCGGTTATGGCGAAATCCCTTAGCAAAAAAATAGATGCATTTGCATTAATGACATGGCTTTGTGTATTTTCTGGTCCTATGTTGCTATTTATTTCATTAGTTTTTGATGGCAATCCAATTACATACTTTTCATCTGCAAATACCAACAGCTGGTTAACAGTAATTTTTTTAGGATTTTTTTTGCAGCCAATTGGCTATGGTGCATGGTACTATGTTTTAAAAAGGTATCCAGTCAACAAAGTTATGCCGGTATTACTTATACTACCAGTAACAGGATTAATAACATCTATTTTTTTACTAGGAGAAGATCCTCCAAAAGAAGTCTTTCTGGGAGGTTTTATTATAATTTTTGGAGTTGCTTTGATATTATTTACAAAAAAAAAGAAAAAAAATGAATAAGTCATTACCCAAGAATGCAAAAGCAGTAGTAATAGGTGGCGGTGTAGCAGGTTGTTCTTGTGCTTACCATTTAGCAAAATTTGGTTGGAAAAATGTAGTTTTAATTGAAAGAGATCAACTAACTTCAGGGACTACTTGGCATGCAGCTGGTTTGGTAAGTCAATTAGGCCCAAGCGCTGCTGTAACAAAAATAAGAAAATATTCTTTAGATCTTTATAAAAAATTAGAAAAAGAAATTGATTTTTCAAGTGGTTTAAAATTGAATGGAGCTCTTTCTATAGCCACAACACAAGGAAGGTGGCAAGAATTATTAAGGCAGGCAACAACTGCTCAATTATACGGTGTTAATGTAGAAGTTTTAAATATTAAAGATATTAAAAAAATTTATCCAGTCATTAATGAAAATGGTATCAAGGGTGGAATTTTTATGCCTGGGGATGGTCAGGCAGATCCAGTAGGTGTTACCAACTTATTAGCAAAGGCTGCACGAAAAGAAGGTGTTGAAATATTTCAAAATACACCAGCTCAAAAAGTTCTCACTAAAAATGGAAAAATTTGTGGTGTTAAAGTTAATGATAAAATAATTGAATGTGAATATGTGGTTTTAGCAACCGGAATGTGGTCAAGACAAATTGGAGAAGATATGAATATTAGCATACCATTGTACCCAGCGGAACATTTTTATGTAATTACCGAACCAATGAATGATCTTCCAAAAGATATTCCTGTACTTAGAGATTTTGATGACAGTTTGTATTTAAAAGAAGATGCAGGAAAAATGTTAATTGGAATTTTTGAAGGTAAATCAATTCCAGCATTTAATAAAACTAACAGAGTTCCAGAAGATTTTTCTTTTGGTGAATTTCCTGAGAATTTTGAACACTTTGAACCTTATTTAGAAGCTTCTTTAAAAAGAGTGCCAATTTTAAAAAATGCTGGAATAAGAAAATTTTTTGCAGGACCCGAGTCATTTACTCCCGATACAAATACATTGTTAGGAGAGGTGCCAGAAATTAGAAATTTTTTTGTTTGTTGTGGGTTTAACAGCATTGGAATTGGCAGTGGTGGAGGTGCTGGTAAAGTAACCGCAGAATGGATGATGAAAGGTCACATTAATGAAGATTTGTTTATATATGATATAAAAAGATTTCAAAAATTTCATTCAGAAATTAAATTTATCAAGGCAAGAATAACTGAAACCCTAGGAGATTTATACGGAATGCATTGGCCTTATAAACAGCATAAGACTTCAAGAAATATTAAAATATTTCCATATCATGAAGATTTAAAAAAAGCTGGTGCTTGTTTTGGGGTTTCCTCTGGATATGAGAGACCACTGTGGTTTGCTTTAAATAATGAAAAACCAGAACTTAAATATAGTTACAATTATCAAAATTGGTATCCATCAGTAGATTTTGAGACAAAAAATGCAAGAAAGAATGTTGGTCTCTTTGACTTAACTGCTTTCTCTAAATACGACCTAAAAGGAGAAAAAACCCATAGTGAATTACAAAAAATTTGTACTGCTAACATTAAAAATGAAATAGGAAAAACTACCTATACACAAATGTTAAACGAGGACGGAGGGATAGAAACAGATTTAACGGTAGTTTGTATTGATAAAAATTTTTTTAGAATAATTACATCTGCAGCCAATAAAGAACATGATAAGTCTCATATATTAAAATACTTATCAAAAGAGGTAGAATTTAAAGATGTTACAGACCAGATTGCTTGTTTTGGTGTGTTTGGTCCAAAAAGTAGAAATTTGATGGAAAAATTGTCAAAAGATAATTTTACAAACAAAAATTTTAAATTTGGCACTGGGAAAGAAATAAAAATAAATTACAAAAAGATTTGGGCACAGAGATTATCATATGTGGGTGAACTAGGATTTGAATTGTATATAAAAATGGAAGAATCAAGAGAAATATACAAATTGATAATAGACAAAGGTAAGGAGTTTAATATTTCTCATTGTGGTATGTTTGCAATGGATACAATGAGAATGGAAAAAGGATATTTGCATTGGGGGCACGATATATCACCTGAAGAAAATCAATATGAGGCTGGCCTAAAGTTTGCAATAAGTTTTAAAAAAAATATTGATTTTATAGGTAAAAAATCGATTGAGAAAATAAAAAAAGAAAAAAATAAAAAGAAAATGGTCATGTTAACTTTAAAAAATAATAAACCTGGATTTCCATTGCTGCTTCACGACGAACCTATTTATTGTGATGGAAAAATTGTTGGAAGAACAACTTCGGGAAATTACTCATTTAATTATAAAAAAAATATGTCTTTAGGGTACATAAACTTAGATTCCCCAATAGAAGAGTTGGTAAAAAAAACATTTTTTATTGAAGTTGAAAAAATAAAATACGAGGCTATTTTACAAAGTAAGCCGCTTCACGATCCAGAAAATAAAATAATAAAAAGTTAAAAAGGAGGAAAAATGAAAATTGGTTTTATAGGCTTAGGTAATGTAGGAGGTAAGCTTGCAGGAAGCTTACTGAGAAATAAATTTAACTTAACTGTTATAGATCTAGACGAAAATTTAATGAAAGACTTTGTATTAAATGGCTCTAAAACTGCAAAGTCACCAAAAGAATTAGCAGAAAAAACTGACCTAATCATTACATGTCTTCCGTCCCCCAAAATCTGTTCAGAGGTTATGGAAAAAAAAGATGGGGTTATAGAAGGATTATCAAAAGAAAAAATTTGGTTAGAGATGAGCACTACAGATGATAAAGAAGTAAAAAGAATAGGTAAGCTTGTTAAAATGAAGGGAGCAATTCCATTAGACGCTCCTGTTAGTGGAGGTTGCCATCGAGCTTCAACTGGAAACATTGCCATATTTGTTGGTGGTGAAAGAAAATCTTTTGAAAAAATATTACCAGCATTAAAAACAATGGGTAGAAAAATTTTACATACGGGAGAACTAGGCTCTGCTTCAATATTAAAGGTTATTACAAATTTTTTAGCATCTACTCATTTAGCGGCTCTAGGGGAAGCCTGGGCTGTTGCGAAAAAATCTAATTTAGATATGAATAAAACATTTAAAGGAATTAAAGTATCGTCTGGAAATTCTTTTGTACACGAAACAGAGAGTCAAGTAATTTTAAATGGTTCTTACAATATAAATTTTACTATGGATTTAGTTGAAAAAGATATGACTTTATTTAACGATTTGTCAAAAGAATTAAGTATACCTATGGAAATTTCACCTTTAGTTTTAAATATTTTTAAAGATGCTCATAAAAAATATGGATCAAGATCGTGGTCATCAATGGTGGTTAAAAGATTAGAAGATAATTGCAATGTTAACTTTAGAGCGGACGGATACCCTGAAGAATTGGTTGATAATGAAAAAGAAGAAAAAGGTTATGAAATATAATTTATATGATAGTAGTATTTTAAAATGTTAGATAAAAGAAATTTTTATATAGATGGAAAATGGGTTAAACCTGTAAAATCAAATGATTTTCAAGTCATAAATCCGTCCAACGAAGAACCTTTTGCTGTTATTTCTTTAGGATCTAAAGGCGATATAGATTTTGCAGTAAAGGCAGCAAAAAATTCATTTAATAAATGGAAAGAAACAACTAAGGAAGAAAGGATAAATTTTTTAGAAAAACTTCTTAAAATTTACAAAAAAAGATCTGATGAAATGTCCAATGTAATTTCAATGGAAATGGGTTCTCCCATAGATTATTCATCTTCAACACATACTGTTTCTGGCCAATCTCATTTAGAAGATTTTATATTAAGATTAAAAGAATTTAACTTTGAAGAAAATTTTGAATCAAAATCAAATAATCATATAAGATATGAACCAATTGGAGTGTGTGGTTTAATAACTCCATGGAATTGGCCAATTAATCAAATAGCTTTAAAAGCAATTCCTGCTCTTGCAGCAGGTTGTACAATGATACTTAAGCCGTCTGAAATAGCACCTATTTCAGCAATGCTATTTACAGAAATGATAGATGAAGCAGGCTTTCCATCTGGAGTCTTTAATTTAATCAATGGTGATGGTGATGGGGTTGGCACACATATGTCTGGTCATCCAGATGTTGATATGATTTCTTTTACAGGATCAACAAGAGCTGGAAAGTTAATTTCAAAAAATGCAGCAGATACAATAAAAAGAGTTTGTTTAGAATTAGGAGGTAAGGGTGGAAATATTGTTTTTGAAGATTCTTATCCTAATGCAGTTAGAGATGGAATTAGAAATGTTATGAGTAATTCTGGACAATCTTGCGATGCTCCAACAAGAATGCTTGTGCAAAGATCTATTTATAAACGAGCAATCAAAGAAGCTGCTGATGAAGCTAAAAAAATTAAAGTAGACGTTGCATCAAAAAAAGGAGATCACATAGGACCTGTAGTTTCAAAAACTCAGTATGATAAAATTATTAATTTAATTAAAAGTGGAATAAATGAAGGAGCCACACTAGCTGCTGGAGGACCCGAACTTCCAGATAATTTAAAAAAAGGCTATTTTATTAAACCTACAATTTTTACTAATGTTACCAACGATATGAAAATCGCAAAAAAAGAAATTTTTGGTCCAGTCCTTTCAATAATACCATTTGAAACAGAAGAAGAAGCAATTAAAATTACTAATGATACAGAATATGGACTTGGCAACTACTTACAAACTGAAGACACAGAAAAAGCAAAAAGAGTTGCAAAAAAATTAAGATCAGGAATTGTTTATATAAATGGAAAATCAGCAGACGCAGGAACTCCTTTTGGCGGGTATAGACAATCTGGAAATGGGCGTGAAGGTGGTACTTGGGGATTAGAAGAATATTTAGAAGTAAAAACAATTACAGGTTGGAAATAAAAATGAAAGCAAGAGATAAATTAAATTATTATAATTTTTTAAATTCTCTTCCTAAAAAATTAAATAAACTTTATTTTAAAAAATTAATAGGTAAATTTAAATTGCAAAATAAATCTAAAAAGAAAAATGGTTTTGATCCAGTTACAAATATTGATAAAGCCATAGAAATTTTCTTAAGGAAAGAAATTACTAAAAAATTTCCTAAAGATGGAATTGTTGGAGAAGAATTCAAATTGAAAAAATCTAAAAGTGGATTTACTTGGATCATTGATCCAATCGATGGAACGCGATCATTTGTTATTGGAAGCCCTACTTGGAGTAATTTAATAAGTGTTAATTATAAAAATGAACCAACCTTTGGGCTAGTTAATTTTCCAATGTTAAGAAAATATTATATTACAGGAATTAATAATAATTCTTATTTAGTGGAAAACAATAAATTTAAAAAACTTAAAGTGACAAAAACAAATTTACCTAACGATTCAAAGATAGCAGGTAATTTTTTTGGATGGCTAACTTTGGATGAACAAAAAAAAATTTCACGATTAACAAAATTAATAAGATTCCCTTGTTCTGATGCTTTAAGTTATTGTCAACTGTGTGAGGGAAAACTAAATGTTGTGCTCCAATGCTATAATAAAATTTGGGATATACATCCATTGATACCATTAATAAAAAATGCAGGAGGTTTTATCTCTACTTGGAAAGGAAAGGATGCTAAATTTGCAGGTAGCATAGTAGCAAGTTCAAGCAAAATATTACAAAAAAAAATTCTTAATATGCTAAAACCAGTAGCTTAGTTAAATGCTATTTTTTTATTAAACTTTGTTTAGCTAATGAAAATCCCGTTTTTATTTTACTATTATAAGATTCTTTGAAAGTTTCTAATTGCCATCCTGACATTCTTTGCATTAAAAGTTTTACATTTTCTTCTTTCCAAACAACTGTAGTTTTTTCCTCTTTCCATATTTTCTTCTCTTCATTTGTTCTTCCACATCCATAGCAAAATCCTGTTCTTGGATCAGTCTTGCAAATACTAATACAAGGTGATGTGATCTGTTTTTTATTCATAGAAATGTTAAATTTTTTTTAGCTTATTTGAAAAAATTAATTTTTCATTAATAAATTTTGATGAATTTTTTTTAATAAAATCCTTAATAAGCGTTAGTCTGTCAGGGTCAAATTCAACAACTTTTCTTTTATCTAGATTTACGTATAGTGACAATACTTCGTTTGTAGCAGCAAGATATTTTTTTTCCTTATGAAACATAGAAAGCCTGTAATGAATTCGTTTTTTGTCATGATCTACGTAAGTCACATGTGTTTCAACCTCTTCTCCTAGCCTAACTTCCTGATTATAAGTTGTATACATTTCAGCAACAAAGGTAGTCTTTTTATCCTTTTTTGCAGATTTACCACCCATATTAAAATTATCTAGCATTACGTCCGCTGCCAGATCAAATATCCGCACATAAAAAGCAACATTTAAATGGCCATTATAATCCGTATAGTCTTTTATTACTTTTTCTGTTTTTAAAATCATACTCATTAACTATAATATATTTTCCATTAATAAAATGAATAATAAAATTTTTGTTACATGTGCCGTGACTGGTTCTGGAGATACCGCAAAAAAGCATCCAGATCTTCCAAAAACACCCAAGGAAATTGCTAATGCAGCAATTGATGCAGCAAAGGCAGGAGCCGCAATAGCACATATTCACGTAAGAGAATCTGATGGAAAGCCAAGCAGAAGAATAGAGTTATACGAAGAAGTAGTTGATCGGATACGATCAAGTGAAACAGATGTAATTTTAAATTTAACAACTGGAATGGGCGGAGATTTAGAAGTTGGTTCTGGAAAAAATCCGTTAGACGTTGGTCCAAATACAGATATGGCTAATATTATGGAAAGAATTGCAAACGCAGAAAAATGTCTTCCAGAAATATGTTCTTTAGATTGTGGGTCTCTAAATTTTGGAGATAACACAATGGTGGTAGTCAATACACCAAATGATATTAGGAAAGCAGCAAAAAGATTAAAAGAAATAGATGTTAAACCTGAAATAGAAACTTTTGATTTAGGAAATATGTGGTTTGGTGCACAACTAGTAAAAGAGGGATTAATAAAAGATCCTCCCTTATTTCAGATTTGCCTAGGTATACCATGGGGAGCACCAGCTACCCCGTCTGCTATGAAGGCATTTATAGATTTAATGCCTAAAAAAAGTTGTTGGTCTGGTTTTGCAATTTCAAAAATGGAAATGCCTTTTGTTTCACAAATTGTATCACAGGGAGGAAATGTTAGAGTTGGATTAGAAGATAATTTATATCTTGAAAAAGGTATTCTAGCTAGCAATGCTCAATTAGTGGAAAAGGCAATAGAAATAATTACAAATATGGGAGTATCAATTTTAACTCCAGAGGAAACTAGAAAAAAACTAAAGATAAAAAAACATAAGTAAAATAAATTTTTTTATTTAGATTTTATCTTTCCATTCACTTGAGTTTTGGATAAGGCTTTAGATATTTCTTTATCTGTTATATAACCTTTTATATTCCCATTTTTATCATTCACTTCAACAGTAGCAGGAGTTAAGCAAATTTTAGGTAAAAATTCTTCTAAAAAAGTATCTTCATTAACTTTAACCATTTTTGAGTTTTTTGATCCATTAAATTTATTTGCAGGTATCATAATTATTTTAGCCTTGATTACTTTTGCACGATTAACATCTTTTACGAAAGCGGCAACATAATCGTCAGCTGGATTCATAATAATTTCTATTGGCGTTCCAACTTGTACTAATTTTCCCGCATTTAATATTCCTATATGATCACCAAGTTTTAGAGACTCGTCTAAGTCATGGGTGATAAATAAAATCGTTTTTTTTAATTGTGATTGTAAAACGAGAAGTTGTTTCTGCATATCGCTTCGTATTAGCGGGTCAAGAGCACTAAAAGCTTCATCCATTAACATAATATTAGTGTCAGTTGCTAAAGCTCTAGCTAACCCTACTCTTTGTTGCATACCGCCAGACAATTGATTGGGGTATTGATGTTCAAAACCACTTAACCCTACCGCTTCAATTTTTTCCATAGAAGTTTTTTTTATTTCATTTTCATTTTTTCCTTGAATTTCAAGACCATATCCAACATTTTGAATTACAGTTTTGTGTGGAAACAATCCAAAACGTTGAAACACCATGCTCATTTTATGTCTTCTAAATTCAATTAAACTTTTTTTATCTAAATTCATAACATTCGTACCTTCAACTGAAATTTCTCCAGACGTAGGATCAATTAATCTATTTATATGACGAATAAGAGTTGATTTTCCTGATCCAGATAAACCCATACATACAAATGTCTCTCCTTCCTCTACACTGATTGATACATTATCTAACCCAACCGTATGACCAGTTTTTTCTAAAACCTCTTCTTTAGTAGCTCCATCTTGAACCATAGGAAGAATCTTTTGAGGATTATCTCCAAATATTTTGTAAACATTTTTAACTTCAATTTGAGCCATTATTTCCTAGCCTTTTTTATTCAAGTAAAATTTTATATGACAAATCATAATATGATTATGAAATTCGATTACAACGTGAAATCATAGAAAAAACAACCCTTATATAGACTTAATTTTTTAGGTATAACTTGATTTATAGTAAGGGCAAAAAAATTGATTCAATTATTAATTGAATTGTAAATGATATAAAATTAAATAAATATTGTAGATTATGACAACCGCTATTTATAAAATTTCAAAAAATGGATCTTCCCTAAATATTGAATGGAAAGATGGTGAAAAAAGTAGTTTTAATTTTTTATGGTTAAGAGATAATTGCCCCACTGCGCATGACAAGGATTCTAGACATAGAATGTTTAATATACTTAATGTTTCAGAAAATATTGAAGCAAAGGAATTTAAAATTGATAAAGATGGTAAATTAATAATTAAATGGAGTGAAGGCGAACATACAAGCTTTTATGATCCGAGCTGGCTGAGAAATAATTGTTATACTTTAAAAAATAAAAAAAAATATAGTTCTCCATATGAATTATGGGATAATTCTCTTCAAAATAATTTAAAATCAATAACGATAGAACATAAAGAAATTATAAATTCGGACGATGGGCTAATTAAATGGTTAGAATTGTTACACCACAAAGGAATTGCAATAGTAAAAAATTCTCCTGTCGACAAAAAGTCTGCGCTCCCTGTATTAAACAGAATTAGTCATACAAGAGAAACTTTTTTCAAAACACCCTTTGAAGTTATAAATATCCCGCAACCCAATAATTCTGCATATACAGCACATGCATTACGAAACCATATGGATCTTCCTTGGTTTGAAAATCCTCCCGGTTACCAATTTCTTCATTGTTTAATTAATTCTGCAAAAGGTGGAGATTCTTCAGCTGTAGATGGTTTTGCAGTTGCTGATTATTTAAAAAAGAATGAAAAAGAAATTTTCGAAACTTTAATAAATGTACATCTTAAATTTAGAGACAAAGATTATACCCAAGTAGTACATAGAAGCTTTCATGCGCCGGCAATTAGTTTAACCAAAGATGGTGATTATAATGATATAAGATTTAGCGTTGCCACTATGGACGCGCTAGATTGCAAACCAGAAATTATGGACAAAGTCTACAAAGCCCATCATAGATTTGGCAATCTTTTGCATGATGATAAATTTCAAATTAAATTTCGTTTAGAACCTGGAGATATATTTTCATTTAACAACAGAAGACTTTTACACGGCAGAACTTCTTTTGATCCAAATTCAGGAGAAAGACATTTGCAGGGTTATTACATGGATAGAGACGAGATTATAGGGCGCCTAAATTTTTTAAAAAAAAATAAATAAATATCTTTAATAAAAATTTATCTTTGGAGATAAAAATTGAGATAAATTTATAAACTATTTTAATAATTTTCTATAAGTAATTATTACAGCAAATACAATTATTAAAGCAGCTATTCCCGATTCACCAAGGCTATTTAGTAATGCAACTAAGTTTGTAGTAACTTGAGAGCCTAAAAAAGCTACATTAGGTCCGAATAATATTTCAGCAATTACTGAAACACCTAATAAAAGAACACCTAATTCAATAAATTGTCTTAAATAACTTCTTATTTTTGTAATCCATGCACTCATAATACTCCTTTTCCTTATTTAAACTTCCTACCCTAGCCCCACACTTTTGGGCTAGGGTAGTTAGGTTCTTTGTCGTTAGTTTAATATTAAGAGGGAAAACTAACGATTAAAAAATCTATTTGTAAAAACCTAATATAATAATAGCCGCTATTAAGCCGACTATTCCTGCATCACCTAGTGACTGAACTAAGCCAACAATATTGTCAGCTATGCCACTTACGAATGGAACATTTCCACCAAGAAGTGATACAACGATACCTAATCCAAGCAGCGAAATAACTACATGTGTTAGGCTTCTTACTGTACTTGAGAAACCTGCAAGCATTTTCATACTTAACACCTCCCTAAAAGTTAACTTGTTTAAACAAGTGCTATCGCGAATCAACTGCTGATAGCGTATAGGTGTTAGTATCATACTATATATAGATATCTATATAATAATATTGTGCAAAATGTAGAAAATAAGGCTTTTTCACCCTTTTCCACAGGCATTTTTGGTCAATAATACTTAATAAAAATGATCTTTATCAAACAAAATCTATAGATCATATATACATAAAGTGTAATTTATTATGACAACAATGAACCTTACATATGCATATATATTTTTGGCTTTTGCCATAGTTTTAGAAATTACTGGAACTAGCCTAGTAAAGGATACCGAGGGATTCACCAAATGGATTCCATCAATAATTTGTTTAGTTGCTATATGTTTAGCTTATTACCTGATGTCTCATGTAGTTGGCTATATACCGATTGGAATAACTTATGCAACTTGGTCTGGATTAGGAATTGCCGCAATAACAATAATAGGTATTTTTAAATATAATCAAATACCAAATGTTCCTACAATTATTGGGCTTATTTTTATAGTTCTAGGCGTTATTATTGTAAATACCATGAGTGATATTAAGGTAAATTAGTGGAACAAATATTTCACGAAATTAAAATAGATACAAACGGCCAAGGTCTTTATGATTTTACAGATCAAAGTATTTCGTGGGTTAATAAGCAAAAAATTAGCAATGGAATATTAAATATTAATATATTACATACTAGTGCTTCATTGGTTATACAGGAAAATGCTGATCCTGATGTATTGTATGATTTGAAGAATTTTTTTGATAAATTAGCGCCTATGAATAATAAACTTTACAAACATACGACAGAAGGAAAAGATGATATGCCAGCGCACATTAAGTCAGCTCTAACAAATAATCAAATTACTTTAAGTATAAAAGATAAAAAACTAATGCTTGGCACTTGGCAAGGATTATATCTATTTGAACATCGTTTAGAAAAACATACAAGGACTTTATCCCATCATTTAATAGGAAGTTAAAATGTATAGCAAATTTGGTCAATTTATAGATGGAAAATGGCAACCTTCAAGTAACAATGAAACTTATGATGTTATTAATCCAGCAACAGAAGAAATAATTGGACAAGCATCTAAGGCTACCCCAGCCGATGTTGATAAAGCTTTAAGGTCCGCAGAAAAAGGTTTTAATGTTTGGAGAAAATTTTCGCCATGGGATAGATCTGCGATTATTAGAAAAATTGCTGATCTTATGAGGAAAAAAAATAATGAGCTAGCAAAATGGATGACACTAGAAACTGGAAAAACACTAGCAGAATCTTTAGCCGAAGTAAGTGGATCTGCAGATATTTTTGAATGGAATGCTGAAGAAACAAAAAGAATTTATGGTCAAACAGTACAAAGTAGGTTTGAAAACACAAGAGTCATTATTAATTATGAACCAGTTGGTGTGGTTGCAGCTTTATCTCCATGGAATTTTCCTCTTGTCTTAGCTTCAAGAAAAATTTCAACAGCTTTAGCCGCAGGATGTTCTGTTATTTGTAAACCAGATGTTATTACTCCAGGTGTAGTTATGGAGTTAGTAGATATTATTAATCAGTGTGGAGTGCCCCCTGGTGTTGTAAATTTATTATCTGGAGACCCCCCATCAATAGCATCACAATTAATTTCTTCAGATATAGTAAAAAAAATCTCTTTAACAGGATCTACTAGAGTTGGTAAAATAATTTTAAAACAAGCAGCTGAAAAAATACAAAGAGTTACAATGGAATTAAGTGGACATGCACCATTCATAGTTCATGCAGATGCAAATGTGGAAAAAGCAACCGATATGGCTATGGCTGCAAAATATAGAAACAATGGACAGGTTTGTATTTCTCCAAGTCGATTTTATATACATGAAAGCAAAAAAGAACAATTTACTAAATCTTTTGTCGATAAAACATTAAAGCTAAAAATTGGAAATGGAATGGATAAAGATGTTCAACTTGGACCCATTACTACAAAAAAAAGATTAGAAGAAATAGAAAAACTTGTTGAAACAACAAAAAAAGAAGGGGCCAAATTATTATGTGGAGGAAAGAGACCCTCTGGTTTTAACAAGGGTTATTTTTATGAACCTACTGTTTTTGATAATGTTAAAGATGATTTTACTATAATGACAGAGGAGCCTTTTGGTCCATTAACACCTCTTTTAACGTTTAAGAATTTTGACGAGGTTATAGAAAAAGCAAATAATCAAGTAGCAGGTTTAGCATCTTATGTGTGCACTACTTCAATTGAACTTGCTAACAAAACGTCCGAAGCATTGGAAACTGGAATGGTAGCGGTTAATACTCCATTTATTTCAAATGCAGAAACCCCATTTGGGGGAATAAAGCAAAGCGGATATGGTAGAGAAGGCGGGTCAGTTGGTATAAAAGATTATTTAAATATAAAATATACTCATTTGGGCTTGTTAGGTTAATTATGCCAAAAATAGCTATTGTAGACAAAATGCATCAAGATGGAATTAATTTATTAAAAAAAAATCCTAAATTTGAATGTGAAATTATCGAAGATTTATCAAAAAAAAATTTGATATCTAAGCTACCAGACTTTGATGGAATTACCTTACGGAGAGGAAAAATTGATTCTGAAATATTACAAAATTGTAAAAAACTTAAAGTTATATCCAGACATGGTGTTGGTTATGATAATGTTGATACTAATTTTTTAAAAAAAAATAATATAACTTTGTTAGTAACCGGCACAACAACATCAACATCTCCAGCAGAGCATATTATGTTCATGATATTAAACATTTCAAAAGGAAAAGATTTGTATGATCGATCTGTAAGAAATGGAAAGTTTGGTGCAATAATGCATATGAAGCACCAAACCTTTGAATTATTTTCTAAAAAAATATTGATTATAGGTTTTGGAAGAATAGGAAGAAAATTAATAAAAAAATGTTTAGGTTTTGAAATGGAAGTTTATGTATATGACCCATTTGTAGATAAAAAAATAATAGAATCTTTTGGTGGAAAAAAAGTAAGTAATTTAGATGATGGATTAAAGGTAACTGACATATTGTCTCTAACCGTTCCACTTAATAAAGAAACTAACAATATGATCAATATGAAAAAAATGAAAATGATGAAAAAAACATCAATAATTATTAATATTTCTCGAGGTGGTGTTGTAAATGAAAAAGATCTAAACGAAGCTCTTGAGAAAGAAATAATATACGGGGCAGGCCTAGATGTTTTTGAAAAGGAACCACCAAGTGATGAAAATCCTTTATTAAAAAATAAAAAAGTTTTACTAAGTCCACATGCTGCTACATTTACCAAAGAATGCGTTTCTGATATGGCGATTCAAACAGCGCAAAACATAATTGATTTTTTTGATGATAAATTAAGCGATTCTATGATTGTTAAGTTATAAGCTAACAATCTAATGTATTTACCTTTTCCCATTCTGTTATCGGATCTTTTTTGGAAAAAGTTTCTTTTGAATTAAAATCTTTTAGTTCTTGCTGCTTTAATTTTAAATAACTAGTAATATTTTTTTCACCAAAAGCAGATAACAAAACTTCATTATTACTTAAGTGCTCTAAGGCATCTTCCAAGTCCGAAGGAAGTTTTTTTAAATTTGGGTAATTGTCTCCATCGGTATACATATTTATAAACAAAGGTTGTCCTGGATCACGTTTTTTTTCCATTCCATCATTTCCTGCAGCTATAATTCCAGCTTGTAAAAGATAAGGATTAGCAGATCCATCCATTAGGCGTAATTCGAAACGTCCAGGATCCGGTATTCTAATCATATGAGTTCTATTATTTCCAGTGTACGATATTTTACTTGGAGACCAACTTGCACCAGAAAGTGTAGGGGGGGCATCAATTCTTCTATAACTATTTATTGAAGGATTAAAAAAAGCACTTAATCCTTCAGCTGAATTTAAAATTCCTCCTAAAAAATTATAAGCTAATCTTGTAAGGCCTAACTTATCTCCTTTATCTAAAAATAGATTTTTTTTTCCGTCCCATAAAGATATATGAGCATGGCAACCATTCCCTGTTAAGTCCTCAAAAGGCTTAGGCATAAAGGTGGCTCTTAACCCATGTTTTTCTGCAATTGTTTTAACCATAAATTTAAAAAAAACATGTCTGTCTGCAGTAGTAAGACTGTCAGCATAATTCCAATTCATTTCAAACTGCCCATTAGCATCTTCATGATCATTTTGGTATGGTTCCCAACCAAGCTGAATCATTGAGTCACATATTTCTTTTATTAAATCGTATTTTCTCATTAAAGCTGATTGGTCATAACAAGGCTTTGATTGTATATCTCTAGAATCCGATATAGCCGTGCCCTCCGAATTAATTAAAAAATATTCAGATTCTACACCTGATTTCAAAATCATATTATTTCTAGCAAGTTTTTTAATTTGGTTTTTCAACATCACTCGAGGTGAGGACTCAACAGGCTTACCATTCATCCATAAATCTGAAGCTAACCAGCCAACTTCTTTTTTCCAAGGAAGTTGAATTAAACTTTCTGGATCTGGAATAGCAAACATATCTGCATCTGCAGGAGTCATATCTAACCAAGTAGCAAATCCAGCAAATCCCGCTCCATTTTTTTGCATATCTTTAATTGCTTGAGCTGGAACTAATTTTGATCTTAAGACTCCAAATAAATCAACAAAACTTATTAAAAAATACTTGATTTTTTTCTGCTTAGCTATTTTTGATAAATCTTTTGCCATAAAATTAATTATTTATAATATTAAATCTTTGTAAAGTATTAATAGAATTGTAATGATAATAAACATAGCTAGATAAAGTCCATATTTAGCTTTTGGCCAGGCTAGTCTAGCCATTTTTGGTGGAGTTTTATTTTTATTGTTTTCTTCCATAATTTTAGAAATCTAGTAAAAAAAGGGCGCTAAGCAAGTTAGCGCCCAAATTTTTTAGTATTTTATATTACCATTCGGTAATATTTTTTTTGTAATCGTTAGCACCTGGTCTTTTTCTAGCTAACTTTTGCTGCTCTTCAGCTTCACCAGCTCCAGTAGAAACATGGAACCAAAGCCAAAAAACTATCGCAACTGTTAACCACATCCACTCTGTGCCAACCATAGGATAAATGTCAGCAACTTGTACTCCTTCAGTTGCTGCATCCACATCTGTTGTTAGATGTTCTATCCAATTTGTTACTGATGCCATAATTTATTCCTCCCTATCTACTTGTTTAACCGACTGTTCTTTCATCTTTTCTAGCCGATTCCATTATATTGTAGTCTAGTCCTGCTATTTCTACTTCTCGAGGTATACGTAATTTACCTGCTCCGTGAAGTATTTTAGCCAAGATCCAGCCCGGTAAGAAACCAAGAACACCGAACATTATTATAGCTCCGATAAACATTCCTAGAGGGTTAATTGGTGCATAGTCAGTACCAACCCACATTGATCCAACACTGTATCCAGATGAAGGATATCCCCATAAAACGAAACCGCATATAATAAGTCCGACAACACCAGCATAACCGTGTACAGCTACTGCACCTACCGCATCATCAATTTTGAATCTACGTTCAACCCAATAATGCATTTTGTATGCAATGTATGTACCTACAGAAGCAATAAGCATTGCTTGCAGAGGATGATATAAATCATTTCCTGCAGAAGCAGTGATAATTCCTGCTAGTCCACCAGAATAAGTCCAGAACGGATCTCCTTTAGAAACCCAATAACCAGCTAACAATCCTCCTGATAATGACATCAAGAAGTTAAATGTAATACCACTAAGTGTAGTCGGTGTTACATAAATACTTGTTGCCGTAAAGAAAGTTGTTCCTTCCATTCCGTATTCAGGTCCAAGATCAAATATAGGTATATTACAAGCTGCGTAGAAACCCCAGAAACCTGTATAAATTAAGAACAACCCTATAGTTACTAACCAAGGGTTTCTTGGTCCAATGTTTCTTGGTTCACCGCTAGATGAAAATTTCCCTATACGAGGTCCTAAAACTGCTAGAACTCCCAAAGCGAATCCTCCTGCTATAGCATGAATTACTCCTGATGCGTATGCATCGTGATAACCTAATAGTTTAAGCATCCAACCATCAAAGTGCCATCCCCATGCAGCATCGATTGTCCAAAATACAGAACCAATTGCAATAGCTAAAATACCAAATGCAAAAGTTGTAATTCTTTCAATGATTGCCCCAGAAACGATTGATGCGGCAGTCCAAGAAAATAAAAGGAACGCTGCCCAGAATACTCCACTAATGTGGTCACCTAAGTTTACCGCCATTAAGTTACTCGTAGCTACGTACCATTTTGCACTAAATAAAGATTCATCCGTAATTAATGCTGCGCTTTCGTTCATAATTGAAGGCGCTAGTCCTGGTCCTGTTGGAAATGCCCAATAAATCCACCAACCAAAGAAAAACCA
Source organism: uncultured Pelagibacteraceae bacterium (assembly GCA_902589795.1). Lineage (GTDB taxonomy): Bacteria > Pseudomonadota > Alphaproteobacteria > Pelagibacterales > Pelagibacteraceae > AG-414-E02. Next base: position 22,521 of record CACIUJ010000001.1, read on the forward strand.
TGTTACTGTTACCAGTGGTATCAATAATGTATTTTTCATAAGAGTGTGTTGGTGATGTTTGTAACGTGATGCTCCAACTTCATACATACAAAATCCTACGTGGATCAAAAACATAAGTACTACAGTGATCCAATAATAAAATTCTGTGAATATGGTAGTTAAAGCTCCCAATCCATCAGTCATATTTTTTCCTCCCTTAATAAAACTGCAAATATTCTATTAGGTGAGCTAAGTACTACAAGTATGCAGAGTTGTTTAATACCAATGATTTTTTAAATACAAACAACTTGTGATTGTGTTTTTTTTAGAATTTTTTATAGGCTTTTTTTAAATCTACAAGTGGGTGTTTTGGTGACATTTGAAATTTAATTAATAGTTCTCTTGCAATCATGTCTCTATCTTGTTGATTATCAGGTAATTTAATTTTCTTTGGTATTGTAACCCAACCATTTGCATTTCTACAAAAAACAGCTGGACGTCCTTCCTCGTAGCCCATATGTACGTCTTCTAACCAATTTAAATCATCCCAGCCCATGTGCTCAATATATTTTTTAAGGAAAGGGGTAACTTTTTTATAATCAGGCAATAAGTTTACATCATATCGATACCCGATATGCTGACCTATCATTTTTTCTCTAGAACTTTCTTTTTCTTTTGGTATAGAGTTTTTTTTTATTTTTTTACTTTTTTTCTTTGCCATATTAATTAAATTTTATGGAAATCATCCACTCCCACAGTATGATTTGTTCCAGTTAAAGGAACTTTTGCCAACGCAGAGGCTTCCATCGTTAATGCCGCCAAATCTTCTGGTTCTAAAGAATGAACATTAGTTTTTCCGCAAGCACGAGCTAGCAGTTGTAATTCCAATGCCATTGTATGCAGATAATTATAAACTCTTATTGCTGCATCATCAGGATTTAGTCTCTTTCTTAATTTTGGATTTTGTGTTGCTACACCGACCGGGCATCGGCCTGTGTGGCAGTGGTAACAATGTCCAGCTTTAACCCCCATTTCTTTTTCAAAATCAACTCCTGGGATTTCTTTATTACAATTTAATGCAATCATCGAACCAGTTCCAATAGCAACTGCATCAGCACCTAACGCCAAAGCTTTTGCTAAATCAGCTCCGTCTCGAACACCGCCTGCATAAATTAATGTTACTTTTCCAGTTTGACCAACATCATCTAAAGCTCTTCGTGCTTCACGAATTGCCGCTATACCAGGAATACCAGTATTAGCTGCTGCAATATGGGGTCCAGCTCCAGTAGATCCTTCCATTCCATCTAAATAAATTGAATCAGGATCACATTTTGCAGCCATACGAACATCATCATAAACTTTGGCAGCTCCTAATTTTAATTGAATTGGAACTTGATTATTCGTTAGCTCTCTTAACTCTTGAACTTTTAAGGCAAGGTCGTCTGGTCCTAACCAGTCAGGGTGTCTTGCCGGAGAACGTTGATCTATTCCTGAAGGCAATGAACGCATTTCAGCAACTTGGTCAGTTACTTTTTGACCCATCAAATGTCCACCCATTCCAACTTTTTGCCCTTGTCCTATAAATACTTCTATACCATCTGCTAATTGTGCATGGTGAGGGTTAAATCCGTAACGTGACTGTATACATTGGTAAAACCATTTTTCAGAATATCTTCTTTCATCTGGTATCATACCACCTTCACCTGAACATGTGGCACTTCCAGCCATAGTAGCTCCTCTAGCTAATGCAGTTTTAGCCTCATAAGAAAGGGCACCGAAACTCATTCCCGTTATGTAAACAGGAATATCTAATTCAATTGGATTTTTACAACGTGGACCAATAATTGTTTTTGTCTCACATTTTTCTCTATATCCTTCAATAACAAATCTTGTAAGAGTTCCTGGTAAAAAAACCAAATCATCAAACGTTGGTATTTTTCTCATTAATGCCATACCACGCATTCTGTAACGACCTAGTTGTGCTTTTATATGTATGTCGTCAATTACCTCAGGTGTGAAAATTGAATTTTGACCTAATAAACTTTTATTTCTACCTTTAGTAACTTTAAGACTACCATTAGTTTTTTTCTTTTTTTCCATTTTAAATTGCTCCTTTTTTTTCTGAAGGTTCTAAAGCATCATAATTCCAAAGTTTTTTCCCAGCTACCACTTTAGTCATTGTTGTTACATCAAAATCAGATCCTATCTCAGCAACTTTAAGTTTTCTTCTTAACCAAAAAACATCATCAGAAGAAAGTTTAGCTTTTATTGCATCGCTTCCAAATGACTTAATTTTTCCACCAACAAAAATTGTTCCATCATACATAGAGTCGCCTAAGTTGATTCCTACATCTCCAAGAATAATTATCCTTCCTCTTTGCATCATAAAACCTGTAAATGCACCTGCGTCACCACCAACTATAATAGTTCCGCCTTTCATATCTATTCCTGTTCTTGCTCCAACACTACCTTTACAGATTAAGTCACCACCTCTAATAGCTGCCCCAAAACAAGACCCGGCATTTTTTTCGATTACAACTTTTCCTGCCATCATATTTTCTGCACAAGACCAACCAACTCTTCCAGTTATCCTTACAACAGGTCCATCTATTGAACCCACGCCAAAATATCCAAGAGATCCTTCGAAAATTAAATTTAATTTATTTAGTATACCAACACCTAAGCTGTGCTTACCTTGTGGGTTTTTAACTACCACTGTTCCATATCCTTCTTTCATTAAGGCATGAAGTTTGTCATTTAGCTGGGCACAAGTTAAATTTTTTGCGTCAATATCCGTTCTTTTATTAAAATCAACATCGTAAGCACCATAGTAGAAGAAATTTTCAGCTTCTTCAGGATTAAAAAATACTTGTTGAGTTCTTCCTGTCAGAACTTCTTTGTGTAGTCCCATTGATTGAGATTTTGAATTTTTTAAATTTGCCATACTTTTACTTCTCCGTCATAAGGATCATAAGTATCAATTTCCTGAGGTAGTAATGTTCTAATTGCAATTTCTTCTGAACCCATTGCTACCAAATCATCCGATTCATATAACACCATAGGCTTTGCAGCCATTGTATCTTTTGCCATACCTAGGGAATCTTTTGTCGCAACAAGGTAGGTAAAAACTCCATCTAGTTCTTTTAAAGAATCTTTCATTCCATCTTTTAATGCTATGCCCCTTCTCATTTTGTCAGCTAGATAAACTGCAATAAGTTCTGAATCGCATTCAGACATAAAACGCATTCCTTTATTTTCAAGAGCTCTTCTATTATTCCAGTAATTTGTTAATTGGCCATTATGAACGACAGATACATCACTGAAAGGATAACCCCAAAAAGGATGAGCCGAACGTATATCTACACCTGATTCAGTTGCCATTCTGGAATGTCCAATTGCATGGGTGCCTTTAATTTTATCTAATCCATATTGTTTAGAAACAACACTGGCATCACCAATATCTTTTACCAATTCTAAACTTTTTCCAAGAGATAGTATCTCTGTCATCTCGACACTTTCAATTCTTTTAGAAAATTCCATTAAATCTTTGTCATATTTAATACAATACCTAAATGAATAGGGTGTTAGTTGTGCATCATTTATAATGCTTCCACCAAGATCTCTAATATGTTTGTCTACTTGTTTTTTTCTTTCATCATAAACTGATTTATCTTCATTTACTGCAGAACTACCTTCAGCAACGTTTTCTCCAACTTTAAAACGCATTATGTAATCACCTTGATTATTACCTTGGCCATATAAAGCGAATCCTGTTGAATCGGGCCCTCTATGTTTAAGAGCCTGTAACATATCTTGCAGTTCTTTACCGATATTTACAGTTTTTCCCTTATGAATTAGTCCAGCTATTCCACACATAATAATTTATTTCCTTTTTTAGACTACGGTAAACAATCCAAATAGGTATCAAGATCCCATTGAGTAGTAGCACCTAAGAATTTTTCCCATTCGTCATTTTTATACCAATGAAAAACTTTATACATTTCATCTGGCATCGCTGATTTAATAACTTCATCTTCTGCTAATCTGTCTAAAGCCTCTCCTAAACTTAATGGAAGTTTTTTGACATCTTTACCTGCTTTTTTAGCTTCATACATACTTCTAGATTCAGGCTTAGAAGGTGTTAGTTTTTTTGAAATACCATGATCACACGCTTTTAATAAAGCTGCACCTAAAAGATATGGATTATGCATAGAGTCAACTGATCTATACTCAAATCTTCCAGGAGCTGATACTCTTAAACCGCAAGTTCTATTTTGATATCCCCAATCAGCATAAACTGGTGCCCAGAAACCTTGATCCCAAAGTCTTCTGTAAGAATTAACTGTTGAAGATCCTAAAGCAGTTAAAGCAGGCAAGTGTTCCATTATTCCAGCAATGGACTGTAAACCAATTTTACCTGGTAGTTGCATATCTTTAGTATCAGGCATAAAAGTATTTGTGCCTCCCTGTACATAACCAAACACCTCTTCTACTCCAGGTAATTTTTTATTACCTAATTTGTTTGTTACAACTTTTCCACCTTTCCATAAAGACATGTTTGTATGGCAACCACTTGCAGATACACCCATAAAAGGTTTTGTCATAAAGCATGCTATTAAATTATGTTCTCTAGCAACTTGCGCACAAATTTGTCTGTAAGTAGAAAGTCTATCGGCGTTTCTTAAAACATTATCGTATGTCCAGTTTAATTCTAATTGTCCCGGAGCATCTTCATGGTCACCTTGAATCATATCTAAACCCATAGCTGAAGCGTACTCAATTACTTTCATAAACACAGGTCTCAATGATTCAAATTGATCAATGTGATAACAGTATGGTTTAGAAAAACCTGATCCAGTAGGGGTTCCGTCAGGATTTTTTGTTAACCACATCATTTCAGGTTCAGTTCCAACTCTCAATTCTAATCCATGTTTTTTCTCAAATTCATCCATAAATATTCTGAGATTTCCTCGACAATCGGAGGTTAAATGTCCTCCTGGATTTTGTCTTTCTTCTCTGTTTCTAAAACATGTAACAAAAACTCTTCCAATTCTTTTATCCCAAGGTAATTGACAGAAAGTTTCAGGGTCAGGTATACCAACAAGTTCCATAGCTTCAGGGCCGTAACCGATATAATTTTTGTGTCTGTCTACAAATAAATTGGCAGTAGATCCATAAACTAATTGAAAACCTTTTTCCGCAGTTCTTTCCCAATGGTCTGCGGGAATTCCTTTACCAACAACACGTCCTGTGACAGATATAAATTGGTAATAAATGTATGTAATTCCTAATTCGTTAATTTTTTCTCTAACTTTTTTAACTAATTTATCACGTCCTGGCTGGTTAACGTGTTTTTCTAGGTCTGTCATAAAACTAATCCTCCCTCAAAGATTGTTATAAAACTTATTACTTAGAAATATGTTAGCTGAAAAACAAATACTCGTCTAGATTTAGCTCCAAGGAAATGGGCTGCTAGATACAGGGTGCAATTCGCCTTTCGCGTAGCGATTGAATCTGAAAGGCTTAAGTAAAGTACTTTCTTTTCCCAAAAGTTCGTCGGAAACAAGATCTCCTACTCCTATCATTTTGTATCCGTGGTTGGAGTCAGCAATCATATAAACATTTTCACAAAACCTATCAAACACAGGAAAAGAATCTGGAGTAAAACACCCAAGTCCTCCTGATGGTCCTTTGTGATAAACAGCACTTTTTCCTTTAAATCTTTTTTGACAATGTGCAAGAGCAGAAGTCCACATATGCGCAAATTCCTCCGTTGTTTGATATTCTGGAGAGTCTGGTCCATAGGGATCTACTTTAACTTCATCAACAGGTTTTATAATTTTGTAAGGCGCTGAACCTCCTTGAACACCTTTAAAATTAAAGTCTGGTTTATAATATATACCCCACATTTTATCTGTAATTAATGAACCATCTACGTCTGAATATAAATGAGCATCACTATCAACATGAATTACTGGAGGCATCTTACCATCATCAGTTTTTTGCATATTTGGATCAACACCAAGCACACCTTCAGTTAACATCCAGTATATCCACATTGGATAATCCTTATGAATTTTACCTTTTTCATCTCTAATTGAAATTTTTTTAGGTAATTCCAGCATATCCCAAAATCTTTTTACCCAAGGGCCAGCTCCTATAATTACTTGCTCGCAATCAATAGTTCCTTTTGAAGTTACTACTCCCGTCACAGCTTTACTATTACTTCCTCTTTTAAAACCTGTAACTTCTGTACCTGTTATAATTCTTGTTCCACAACTTTCTGCTTTGTTTGCTAATCCATAAATTGCAGCGGTATTATTTGCATATCCGCCTCTTTTTTCATGGAGAACCGAAGTTATTCCCTTAGCTTGCCAATCATGAAACATATTTTTCATATATTTCATTGAGTCATTTTTTCCTTCTATAAACTCAGAATCATAACCGATAGCTTTTTGTTGGTCATAAATACTTGCAACATCTTTGTGCATACTTTCTGGACTTATCTGCATATAACCTACCGGGTGATAGCTAAAATTTTTTGGATCACTTTCCCAAATTTTAACACTGTGCACCATTAATTCTCTCATAGCGGGTTGGAAATAATTATTTCTAACTACACCACAAGCAACTCCGCTTGCGCCAGAAGCTATTCCACTTTTATCTAAAACAACTATATCGTTGTTTGAACCATTACCATTTTTTTTCTTGAGTTTTTGTGAAAGATGCCAAGCTGTACTTAATCCATGAATTCCAGCACCTATAATTACATATTTTGCTTTTTTTGGAAATGCCATATTATGATTTTACCTTTGTTTTTTCAGGATCATAAAAAGGAAATTTTACTACTTTTGCTTCAATTCTTTTTTGATGACCATCAATTTTACCAACCTCAACTTTTGTTCCTATATCTGAATATTTAACATCCATTCTACAAAGAGCAATATTCTTATTTAGCACAGGTGATATCATTCCACTAGTTATTATACCAACAGTAGCTCTTCCTACGTGCACCCCATCACCGTTTGCTGCTTGCTCCTTACCTATTAGTTCTAGACCAACAAGTTTTTTTTGTGGAGAAGCTTTTCTTTTTACTAGGGCTTCTTTTCCTACAAAATCATCTTCTTTAGTTTTTAGCGCAACAGAAAAACCAATACCTGCTTCAAAAGGATCGGTTTGGTCATTGAATTCAAAACCTCCAAAAATTAATCCAGCTTCGATTCTAACCATGTCTAAACCTTCAAGCCCCATTGGAGCAATACCTAAATCTTTTCCACACTCCCATACTTTATCCCAAACTTGCGAAGCATCCTTTGGATGACACCATAATTCAAAACCTAATTCACCAGTATAACCAGTTCTAGAAATCATCAAGGGAGTTCCTAAATGATCACCTATTCTTCCTATAGTAAATCTAAACCATTGAAGTTCATTTATCGTTGGTTGAGCAGGCGGAGTCCAAAAAAATTTTTCTAAAATTTTTCTACTATTAGGTCCTTGAACAGAGATATTATGGATTTGATCTGTTGAAGATTTTACCCAAACTTTATAATTTTTTTTCTTTGCTAATTCTCTTAACCATTCACCACCGTATTCTTGGCCACCAATCCATCTAAACATTTCTTTACCAAGACGGAATACCGTACCATCATCTACCATACCTCCGTGCTCATAACACATGGCAGCATAACTCACTTGTCCAATTGCAATTTTTTTAACATTTCTTGTTAGAGCGTATTGCATCAAACTTTCTGAATCTGGTCCAACTATTTCAAACTTTCTTAAAGGCGATAAGTCAATGGCAATAGCTTTTTCTCTACACGCAGTATATTCCTTAATAGTTCCGTAATTTGTATAATTATTTGCTAACCAATAACCATTATAATCAATAAAATTTCTAGTTAGTTTTGATGTTTTTTTGTGAAATCCTGTTTCTTGAGTTAATTTAGGTTCCGAATCTGTTTTCATCCTGAATGCCACTGCTTTTGAAAATTCTTTTTTCTTATCATAAACTCTAACAAAAATATCAGTTGGATCCCACCCATTGCAATCGTCAATATCACTAGGACATGCAGTAGTTCCGCAAGTTAAGTCTTTTAAAGCACGTAATAATACATAGTCTCCAGGTCTAGCCCACGATTCTCCTCCAATTACAGCATTTTGTGCATTGGCAATAGTATTAAAAAAAAGGTTTATAGCAGGCCAGCCTTTTCTTTTTTCAATTTCATGCTTTTCTAAAGCCTTATTTAAATTATCAGAGCAGTTTACATGACCAAAGTATCCTGCGTCTTCGTAATATTTCGAGGTGCACGCTAAATTAAATGTATCATGTCTTCCCACGGTATCTCTTACTACCTCAAGCATTGGATCTTGATCCATATCAAAAAATTTCGAAAACAAACCAGGCGCAGGATAAAGTGCACCCATGAATGTTCTTGTTGTTAATGGGTCTAATCCGCGCTCTATTCCTTTTTCTAATTTAGCTGTATCAAAAGCTAAAAAATCTGAACACTGCCTTCCAAAAGGATTTATAATTTGGATGTAATCTCCTTTTTTAACCTGGTATTCAACAGCCGTGCTGTGCTCAATAAGTATTTCATTGAGTGGATCTACTAGAGGCTCGGGAATATTAGCTTTATCTTTATATTTGTTTGGTTTTGATCGTTCGATCATTAAAAGTAAATCTGTAGGAGGATTTTGTTCATCTATTTTCATTTCATTACCGGGGGCAGAAAATATGCAAGTGCATTTATCTTTGGAAACTAAATTTACTTTTTCACCTGCATTAGAATCATCACTAAATAAAATTGACGCTTTTGCTTTTCCTACATCTAAATTTCTTTTTTTTAATGTGCTTGAAGCCTGAAAAGCACTTTCATTTTTATCAGATAAAATCTTTTTTATATTTTTTGGATCATTTTTTTCTTTCAGTCCTAACAAACTACAGTCAGGTTTTCCGTTTTTATTAAAAACAATTACTTCACACTTTTGTTTTCCTTCGGTATCTGTTATTTCTACTTTATCATCTGGATCTAGAGTGACTACAGAAAGCCCTCCTCCTTTTACTAAGTATCTTTCAACTCCTGGTGGTAAAGTTCTAAGACCTGGATCCCTAATATCCATGCTAGTGAAATTTTTATCCATATATTTCCATACTATATCAGCACTAAATTTCTAAGCAATGTTCATTGACTCATGAAAAATGAGCACATAGACTTTGAATAATTAATGTTAAATGGGGGAAAAATATGACTAAAAAAAACCAACCGATACTTATAATCGGTGTAATAATAATTATAGCAGTTATCATATATCTATTTACACAAACAGATAGAAAAGTAGCTGACGGTTCTGGAGATAGCAGTGCGCCCATCGTAATCCCTACACACAATTGGTCAAGCCAAGTGGTTATGGCTTACGTAATTGGTGGTATCTTTGAAAAGAACGGTAACAATGTTAAATATGTACCGGCTGACTCTCAAGCAGTTTACGAATCAATTCGTATTGGCGATGTAACTATATCGCACGAAGTTTGGGAATCTGCTTTTGGTAAATCATTTACTACTGCTCTTGATAAAGGGGGTATACTTGACTGGGGAGATCACGAAGCAAGAACTCTTGAAGATATGGGATATCCAAACTGGGTTGCTGAATTATGCCCAGGTCTACCAGACTGGAATGCTCTAAAAAGTCCTGAATGCGCTAAGAACTTTGTAACACCTGACTCAGGTGGAAAAGGACGTATGTTAGAAGGTCCACAAACTTGGCATGGAGATTTAATACCTCAAAGAATTGAAGCTTTAGGTTTAGGGGATCTTTGGACAGTTAAATTTGCTGGAAGTGCAGATGCACTTTGGGCAGAATTAGAAGCAGCTAAAAAAGAAGGAAGAGGAACTATAATATTCAACTGGACACCAAACTTTACAGATGGTGCTGGTTTTACATTTATAGACTTCCCTCCATACACTGCGGGTTGCAGACCAGTAGATGGTGGTGACGGAAAATGTGGTTCGCCAGATGGTTATTTGAAAAAGGCTGTAAATGCAGACTTTCCAAAAACTCATCCAAGTGCGGCAGCTATTTTCAAGAAAATGTCATTCTCTACAAGTCAAATTGGTGCAATGGCAGCTTTAGTTGACATTGACAAAATGACTCACGAAGATGCAGCTAAAAAATGGCTAGCTGATAATGGCTACTAGTAGCTATTAACAAGAAAGCTAACAAATTATAATCTCCCCCGGCATATTATGTTGGGGGGGATTTTTTTTTGATATAATTTTGTGTAAAATATAAAAATGAAAAAATATCTCTTTTATATAATTTTAAGTTGTTTAATTGCGACTTCAGTATCAGCTCGAAAGACAGGTTGTGAAGGAGATTGTGAAAATGGTTTTGGTAAATGGACCTATACAGACAAAACAACTTATGAAGGGAATTGGGTTGATACAAAAAAAAATGGTCAAGGAGTTGAAACTTGGCCTAATGGATATATTTATAGAGGTGAATTCAAAAATAGTAAGTGGAGCGGACAAGGAGTTTTAACTTTTCCAGATGGGTCAACTTATGAAGGAGAGTGGGCCAACGGTTTCATGAACGGAAAAGGAACATTTACTTGGTCTGATGGAAAACAAAAAACAGGAATTTGGAAAAACGGTCAATTACAAGAATAATTAAAATAATGCTACAAGATAGATATTTAAATAAACTAAGGGAGTTACCCGAGCCAATTAGACAATTTGGTGGTCTTGTTACTATAACGGTTATCGTAATTTTATCTTTTGCTATTTTAAATATTTTTTGGGGTGGTGGTGACGAATTAATTGAAAAAATGAAAAAAGAAGAGCAAAGAATTGAAGAAGCAAGAAAACTAAGTGAACTGATTTCAACCCTCCCACCTGGTATTCTAGTATCCTATGAAGGAACTGATCATCAAAGATTGTCCGAAAAACAATACGAAGCAGTTTGTAATGCAACAACAATTGTAACTCAGCGTGCTCTTATGGGTGCGAATTTAATAAATTTTCAAGCTCATAAAATATATACTATCAATGGTAATAAAATTGATGAAACATTTGTTAAATGGGATAAAGAGAATAAAAAATGTTTTGCTGGTTACACTGTAAGTGGAAATAATGTTGGGGTAAATGAAACAATTGATGTTAGTGGAGAGGCTTTAAGTTTTTTTAATACCGGAATTGATACAAGGGTTTATTTTATTAAAAATTTTTAGGGAGGCAAAAACAGTAATTAGTGTGTATATTTATTTTTATTTCGTATAAATTGTTAAAAAATTATGACTGATGCGGTAATTAAATGTGACTCTGTATATAAAATTTTTGGAGCAAATGCCAAAAAGATGCTCCAAGAAGCAAATGGAAATGTGGACGCAAAAACATTCCAGAAAATGGGATGTATTGTTGGCGTGAATAATGCTTCTTTTGAAGTTGCAAAAGGAGAAATGTTAGTTGTAATGGGATTATCTGGTTCAGGAAAATCTACATTATTAAGATGTATTTCTAGATTAACAGATGCCACAGATGGAAAAATTTATATAGAAGGTCAAGATTTACTCTCATTAAATAACAAAGAACTAATTGAACTTAGAAGAAATAAAATGGGAATGGTTTTTCAAAGTTTTGCTTTACTTCCACATAAAACAGTTTTGGAAAATATTGCCTTTCCACTTCAAATTAAAGGAATGGAAACTGAAGATAGTATTAAGAAAGCTGTGGATATGGTTAAACTTGTTGGTCTTGAGGGAAGGGAAAATTATTTTCCAAGGGAGCTTTCTGGTGGACAACAACAAAGAGTAGGGATCGCACGATCATTAGCTGTTGAACCTGATATTTGGTTTCTAGACGAACCTTTTTCTGCACTAGACCCATTGATTAGAAAAGAAATGCAAGATGAATTTTTAAGACTTCAAGAAAAATTACAAAAAACAATCATGTTTATTACTCATGATTTTGACGAAGCATTAAAACTTGCTGATCGCATTGCAATTATGAAAGATGGAGTAATTGAGCAGCTAGATACGCCAGCAAAAATTGTATTAAATCCAGCGACAGAATATGTAAAAAAATTTACTGAGGAAGTGCCTAGAGAAAAAGTTTTAAAAATAGAAGATGTAATGGAAAAACCAAATAATGAAAATTTAGGTGATCTAAAAGTTTCAAAAGACGAGATAATTGAAAATGTTGCTGAAAAAATTTTAACTCAAGAAAAATCAGTAACTGTAACTGGTGAAAAAAATAAAATTGTTGGAACGGTCCAACCTTCAAAAATAATCCATACTGTTTTTGGAGGAAGAAGAAATAACAGTTAAATTATGGAATTATTAAAAAAATATCCAAAGTTATTTCAATGGTTATTTTTGTTAATCGTATTTTTTGCTTTATGCTTTTCAATTGATGTTCCCGAAACCTACAAATTTATAAGAGGTCAAGCTGAATTCATTAAAGATCCCAATCAAAGCACTTACACACTATTTGGCACGGAAGTTAGGTATTACGCATTCGATGTTCTTTGGAGACTCCCTCCTTTGCTTGGATGGTTACCTATTTGGGTAAACGATACTTTATTTTTCTTATTGAATGAGTGGATGCCAATGGAGTTTTGGAACGAAGCTACTCGAGAATATAAAACTAGACCCTTAGTTCTACAAATAACAAGAAACATAACTGCATTTATGACATTTCTCATTGAATTTATTAGAGAAATTTTATTAGGAGGCGTTGAGACTGTTGTCGCATTCACAAGTTGGGATTTCGTAAGTACATATCGATGGGCAAAATTACCAGGCTTGCCATGGACAATCGTTGCAGCAGGTGCAGCAATATTAAGTTACAAACTCAGCGGTAAGGGTCTAGCTATATTTGCTGGTTTAGTCATGATTTATATTTCTGTATTTGGTCAATGGAAACCTTCAATGCAAACGCTCTCTTTTATATTAGTAGCAGCACCACTTTCTTTCGCTTTTGGTTTGAGTTTAGGCATTTGGGCTTACAAGAGTAAACGAGTTGAAAAAGCCTTATATCCAATACTTCTAACTATGCAGACGATGCCTCAATATGCTGTTCTAGTTCCTGCTATGGTTCTGTTTGGCATTGGAGATCATGCTGCAGTTATTATAACAATGGTAGTTGCTATTCCGCCAATGATCTTATTAACTTTGCTTGGCCTTAGAGCAGTACCTCCAGAAGTTATTGAAGCTGGTAAAATGAGTGGGTGTAATAATTTTCAACTTATGACCAAGGTATTAGTTCCAACTGCAAGAAGAGACATTTTAATTGGAGTGAACCAAGTCATAATGGTGTGTTTTTCTATGGCGGTTATTGCAGCTTTTATAGGTGCTAAAGGATTAGGATGGAATTTATTGTTAGCCTTAAATCAACTAAATATTGGATTAGCATTAGAAGCAGGTCTGTGTATTAGTTTGATTGCAATCTTGTTAGATAAAATGTCTTTAGCATGGGCAAATAAACAAGAAGATTATTTTGGTAACTTAACATTTTTTCAACGTTATAAAAACTCATTGTTTTTTGCTGGCGCACTATTGATTGGAATTATACTTTCTTACGCTGGATCTTTTTACTTTAAAGAAGGTTATAATTATTTTTTTGAGGTCCCGCATAATAAAGGAATATCAACCGCAGATTTCTGGAATAAGGGTGTTGACTGGATTTTTGATACGTTCTTCGTATATATAAAAGCATTTAATACATGGTTAATTGTAGAAGTGCTTCAGCCAATGAGAGCCTTGTATCTAAGAATGCCAGCAGTCGCTACTTTAGTGTTAGTTGTTGGGGCAGGTTATATAATTGGTGGAATTCGTTCAGCTTTAGTAGTAGGTGGATTAGCGTTATTTATAGCCCTAAGTCCATGGTGGGATAGAGCTTTAGTCACAACATATATGGCAACTTTTGGAGTTATTATATCTTGCACAATTGGATTAACTGTTGGAACTTTATGTCAACAAAATAAATATACCACAAAATTTATGTTGGCAGTTTGTGATATTTTTCAAACGTTTCCTTCGTTTGTATACTTAATTCCAGTAATGATGCTTTTTGGAGTTACAGATACATCAGTATTAATTGCAGTAATTGTTTACGCAACTATACCTGCAACAAGGTACACTATTGAGGGATTAAGAAGTGTTCCAGCTGGGCTGCATGATGCTGCATCAATGTCTGGTGTAACGAAATTTCAAAGATTAATAAATATAGAATTTCCAATAGCTTTTCCTCACATGATGCTTGGCGTAAATCAAACAATAGTATTTGCTCTGTTTATGGTAATCATCGGTGCATTTATTGGAACAGAAGATTTAGGACAATATATTCTAAAAGCTTTATCTGATAAAGCAGGTGGAGGTAAAGGATTAATACTTGGTATTTGTGTCGCTTTCATAGCTCTGATATTTGATAATTTAATTAGAACTTGGGTACAAAAAAGAAAAAAACATCTTGGTATAGATTAAAATTAAAAAAAAGTATTTATTTTTTTGATTGATTTAAAAAAGTTTTTGAAGAATCGTCCATTGCGGAAGCCCATGGGGTATGATGAATTGGTGCAACAGATCCAGTTACGGGGGATGAAAAAGATTTATTTCTATAAGTCATAATATTTTCGACTTTATGATGTTCCCATTCTTTAAAATGCTTTCTGATTAATTCAAAATCAATTTTTGGATAATCAGACAATCCATGAAGTTCTTTAGTATATTCAGTTTGAAAGTCTATCATTTGCTCAGGATTTTCTAATTTTTCTTCCATAGCAACCCACTTATTTATATCTTTTTTAATTTCTGAACTACTTGGAATTTTAATTTTACCCATTATTACATCTCTTGCGTACCAAGCCTGACAATCAAACATGTTAAAGGTATGAAATTGATCCTGCATTCCTAAGTACAACAATTTGTGATTATTTTCCCAAACCACACCTTTATACAATTTTGGTGGATATAATCTGTTTCTAGTTTTTAGCTTAAGATCTTCAGTTAAAAAAGGAAAATGATGTAGATAGCCTGAACATAAAATTATTGCATCAGCTTTCTGTTCGTGACCATCTTTAAAGATTGCTTTATTTCCTTCTAGCCTGTCTAAATAATGGACTTCCTTCATTCCGCTAGGCCATTTAAAACCCATTGGGTTATTTCTATAACCTATGGTCACACTTTTCGCTCCATATTTATTACATTGAAGAGCGACATCTTCAGCAGAATAACTACTTCCCAAAACAATAACATTTTTACCTCTAAATTCTTCTGCGTCTCTAAAATCATGCGAATGCAATATTCTTCCAGGAAAAGATTTCATTCCCTGATATTCTGGAACAAACGGAACAGAGAAATGTCCTGTAGATACAACTACATAATCAAATGTATCTTTTAAAAATTTATCATTTTTTTTATCATGTGAAGATAATTCAAAATTTTTTCCATTATAAGTTACACTCATAACAGTTGTATTAAATCTTACTTTGTTTTTTAGATTCCCTTTTTTTACCCTACCAATTATATAATCATATAAAACTTCTCTCGGTGGAAATGATGGGATTGGCTTCCCGAAATGCTCATCAAAAGAATAATCTGCAAATTCTAAACATTCTTTGGGGCCATTTGACCAAAGATATCTATACATGCTGTTAGGAATAGGGTCTCCATATTGATCAGACCCAGTTCTCCAATTGTAATTCCACAAGCCTCCCCAATTTTCTTGTTTTTCAAAACAAACTATTTGAGGTATTTTTTTTCCTTTTTTTTCAGCTTGTTCAAAAGATCTTAACATTGAAAGACCACATGGACCCGTTCCAATAATTGCTACTTTTGTCATTAAATTTTCTTCACCTATAAATATATTTTACTAACAAAATAGTAAAAATTGAAGTAGTATTTTTTAATGTCCAATTTTGACTGGGGTTATCCCAATACAGTTTGGTTTGGTGATGGAAGAATTAAAGATTTACCAAAAGCCTGCAAAGTATTGGATATAAAAAATCCCCTATTTGTTACCGATAAAGATCTAGTAAAGACTAAAATGGTAGAAGAAACTCTTGAAATAAATAAAAGAGCTAAATTACCTACTGCTATTTTTTCGGACTTAAAAGGAAATCCTTTAGGAAGCCAAGTAAAAAAAGGAGTAGAAGTATTTAAAAATGGTAATCATGATGGGGTAGTAGCTTTTGGAGGTGGCAGCAGTTTAGATGTTGGTAAATCAATAGTATTACAAGCAGCACTCAGTAGACCGCTTTGGGATTTTACTGACGAGGGATCTTTTTGGAATGAAAACAATTATTCCGAGTCCATGGCTAAAAATAAAATTAGCAATCCTGATAATTTAAAACCTTTTATAGCAGTTCCTACTACAGCTGGCACTGGTTCAGAAACATCAAGGGCGGCAGCAATAATTAATGATGAAACAAAAGTTAAAAAAATTGTTTTTCATCCCAGAATGTTACCTACATTAACTATTCTTGATCCTAAACTTACTCTAGGCATGCCTGCATTTTTAACTGCAGCAACTGGAATGGATGCGTTTGCTCATAATTTAGAAGCGTATTGTGCGCCCGGTTATCATCCAATGGCAGATGGTATAGCATTAGAAGGCATGTCATTAATTAAAAAATGGTTAGCAGTTGCTGTTAATGAGGGAGAAAATTTAAAGGCGAGAGGACATATGATAACCTCATCTAGCATGGGTGCTACAGCTTTTCAAAAAGGATTAGGGGGAATACATTCATTAAGTCATCCAGTTAATTCTCTATTCAATGTACACCATGGTCTTTCCAATGGAATTTTTATGCCATACGTGCTTACTTTTAATAGATCAACCATAGAAAATAAAATTGCAAAACTTAGCGAGTACCTCGGTCTAAAAGAGGCTTCATTTAATTCATTTGTTGATTGGGTGGTAGAATTAAAAGAGCAAATTAAAATTCCACACACAATCTCAGAATCTGCAAAAATAAATGACGAAGATATTGAAAAAATGTCTCCCATGGCCTTAAACGATCCATGTACATCTGGTAATCCAAAAAAACTTATTTTGGATGATATGGTCTCGATGTACGAACATAGTGTCCAAGGGAAATTATTTTAAATTATTTTTTTAAAATTTTTATAAATTATTTTAGCACTATTATTAAATAAATTTAAATTTTGTTCTACATCTCTTTTAAATTTTTCAAGAGCATTTTCTCCTAAAGTATTTTCTAAAGCTGATTTATATTCAGGTACACATGCCCACTCAGGAACAGTTTTATTAGTTTGTTCAACATGAAACTGCAAACCAAACGACCTACCGAAAGAAAAAGCCTGAACTTTGCATTCAGAAGAACTTGCTAATAAATTTGTATTTGCTGGTAAATCATACGCTTCATAAGAATGCCATTGCAAAACCTTTAAATTTTTATCCAGTCCTTTAAATAAAGATTTATCATTCGTCACAGAAACTTTTAAAACACCAATTTCTGGCGTTTTCATTTTTCTTACTTTGCCACCTATGGCTTCACTAAGAAGTTGTGCTCCCAGACATAAACCTAAATAAGGTTTCTTATTTACATAAACAAACTTATGGATTGCCTCTTTTTCAGGTTTTAACCAAGGATAAATTTCTTCTTGCCAGGTATCCATTGGACCTCCCATTACAATCATCGCGTCATAAGGGTCTAGATTTGGTATTTTTTCATTTTCATCCAATTCTACCGTGTCTATTTTAATATTGTCTTCCTTCATAAATTTGAGGAAAATACCCGGATGCTCAATATTAATATGCTGTAAAACCAAAAATTTCATATGAATAAATTAAATCTATTAATTGTTGAAGGCAACACAAAAGAAGAAAATATAAACTTTAATAATGCTGGTTGCGTACCTCAATCACAAAATTTTAAAAAACATATCCAAAAAATAGAACCAAATTCCGAAATAGATATTGTGGAGCCAATGGATGGCAATTCTATTTCAAAAGTTATTTCTTCCTTAAAAAAATATGATGGTGTTATTTTAACAGGAAGCACATTACGACTAAACGAAGATATTAAAGAAGTAAAAAAACATATAGAATTTGCTAAAACATGTTTTAAGCATGAAAAAAAAATATTTGGAGCTTGTTGGGGTTTACAAGTAACTGTCATGGCAGCTGGTGGAAAATGCAGAGTTTCACCTAAAGGACCTCATATCGGAATTGCTTATGATATTAAATTAAATAAAGAAGGAAAAAAGCATAATTTATTTCTTAATAAACCAGAAAAATTTACTACACCGGCTTTTAATTATGATGAAGTTGAGATTCCTCCAAAAAATTCAACTTTACTTGCAAGTGATAAAATAAATAAATTTCAAGCACTCCATTTTTATGTAGGAAAATCAGAAATATGGGGTTTGCAATATCATCCAGAAATACCATATGATTATATGATTAAATTAATTAAACATAGATCAAAAAGAATGTTAGAAAAAAATATTTTTGAAAATCAAAAAGAAATTGATAAACATATTAATTTTATAGAAAAGGCCAAAAACCAATTAAGTGATAATATTAGAACACTTGAGCTAAAAAATTGGCTTGAATACCTTAAAAATAAAAATTAAAATTTTTAATGACTTTAAAAAGAACTTCTAGAGTTTACCAAAAAGAATGGCTTAAAAAAAATAGAAACTTAAAAATACTAGATTTAGGTTGCTCTTCAAAAAACTATTGGCCTGAAGCAAATCATTATGCAGATCTGGATGATTTTTCTGAAGAGTTTAATAAACTTAATTTAAAATATACGCAAATTAAAAAAGATCATAAACTTCCATTCAAGGATAAAGAGTTTGATTATGTTATTTTATCCCATGTTTTAGAGCATGTGCCAAATTTAATAGAATTTATTTCTGAAGTAGAAAGAATTTCTAAAGCTGGGTATATAGAACTACCCACTAAATTAAATGATAATTTAGTTTTTGGCTGTGACGAAGATGATATAGGGCACAAATGGTGGTTTGAATATGATGATATTAAAAATACTTTTATATATTCAAAAAAAATTGATGCTTTGGAAAAATTTGTAACTGTAGGTCAAATATGGAAATTTGAAAAATTTTTTGCAGATAGTCTTTTTATACAAACATACTGGGAAGATAAAATAAATATATCTAAAGGAGAAATTATTAAATTTGAAAAAAAAATTTACTTTTTAACTTTAATAAGAAAATATTTTAGTAAAAAATTAAGAGTTTTGTTTTCAAAAAAATGATTTAAAAAAGACCTTCAATCTCACCTTTTTTATTTAATTTAATTGAGTCAGCAGCAGGAATTTTTGGCAGTCCAGGCATAGTCATAATTGCTCCACAAATTACTACAACAAATCCAGCTCCACTTGATAATCTAATTTCTCTAATTGGCAACGTATGACCTGTTGGTGCTCCCTTTAATTTTGGATCAGTAGAAAAACTATATTGTGTTTTTGCAATACATACTGGAAACTTACCAAATCCTGATTTTTCAATTGTTCTTACTTGTTCTTTAACTTTATCATCAAACTCTATGCCACTAGCCCCATAAATTTCTTTTGCAATAGTTTCAACTTTTTTTAAAATTGGAGTTTCTTCTGTATACAAATATTTAAAATTTTTTTCGTTATTTTTTTTACATGTCTCTACTACATTTTTTGCTAAATCTTCCGTTCCCTTTCCACCGTCAGACCAATGTGTACAAAGACTTACTTTTACACCAAGTTTTGTGCAGTGATCCTTTATAAGCTTAACTTCTTCGCTAGTGTCCGTAATGAAATGATTAATTGCTACAACTAACTCCAAACCAAATTTTTTCATATTGTTGATATGCTTTTCTAAGTTTGGAAGACCTTTTTTAAGAGCATCTAAATTTTCTTTCTTTAAATCTTCTTTTTCAACGCCCCCGTGCATTTTTAAAGCTCTTATAGTTGCTACTATCACAACACAGTTTGGTTGAAGTTCTGCTTTTCTACATTTTATATCTAAAAACTTTTCTGCACCGAGGTCTGCTCCAAAGCCAGCTTCGGTTACAACGTACTCAGATAATTTCAATGCTGTTTTAGTTGCTATTATTGAATTACAACCATGGGCAATATTTGCAAAAGGACCTCCATGAATTATAGCAGGATTGTTTTCTAATGTTTGAGTTACATTTGGTCTTATTGCCTCTTTCAATAATACTGCCATAGGTCCTTGAGCTTTTAAATCTTTTGCAAAAACAGGTTTTTTATCTTTTGTATAAGCTATCGTAATATTACCTATTTTGTTTTCTAAATCTTCGAGATTGTTTGACAAACAAAAAATAGCCATTACCTCTGATGCTACCGTAATATCGAAACCGTCTTCTCTTGGTATATTGTTTTTTAATTTACCAAGATTAATTTTAATAGATCGTAAAGCTCGATCGTTTAAATCCACAACACGTTTCCATACGATATTATCAGGATCTATATTTAATTTATTTCCCCAGTAGATGTGATTATCAATCAAAGCAGATAGTAAATTGTGAGCCGAAGTTATTGCATGAAAGTCACCAGTAAAATGTAGGTTAATTTGCTCCATAGGAACAACTTGAGCATAACCTCCACCAGCGGCGCCTCCTTTCATACCAAATGACGGACCTAGACTTGGTTCTCTTAAACAGACTATTGATTTTTTGCCAATTTTATTTAGACCATCACTAAGACCAACAGAAGTAGTTGTTTTTCCTTCCCCAGCAGGTGTAGGAGTTATTGCTGTGACCAAAATCAAATTGCTTTTTTTTTCTTTTAATTTATCAATATATTTAAAATTTAATTTTGCTATGTGTCGACCCATTGGACTAAATGAATCTGCGTTATCAGGGACGTTAATTTTCCCTAAAATTTTGCTGATAGGCTCCATTTTGGATGCTCTTGCAATTTCTATGTCAGATTTTACCCCACTCATCGGCACTCCTATATATAAAAAAGAGCACTATGTATACATTATTTAAAGTATCTTTTACAAATAGAAAAATTTCGTTTCGTCATATAAGCTTAAGTCTATGCAAAAGTATTCCATATTCAGTTTAATAAAAAATGCCCTTAGCAATCACCAAAATTGGGAGGTGGCCTGGAAAGATCCAGAACCAAAGAAAGAATACGATGTAGTGATTATCGGTGGCGGGGGTCATGGTCTAGCTACCGCATACTACCTAGCGAAGGAACATAAAATTACTAACGTTGCCATTCTAGAAAAAGGATGGATAGGAGGTGGCAATGTAGGAAGAAATACAACAATACTAAGATCAAATTATATGTGGGACGCAAATGGTCTTTTCTACGAACATGGAATGAAACTTTGGGAAAATTTATCTCAAGAATTAAATTATAATGTTATGTATTCACCAAGAGGAATTATTAATCTTGCACATTCTGATGCACAATTAAACGCTTATTCTCGTAGAGGTAACTCGATGAGATTAAATGGAATTGATGCAGCGATGTTAGGAAGAGAAGAGTTAAAAAAAATGATTCCTTTTGCAGATTTTTCTAAATCAGCAAGGTTTCCAATTTTTGGTGGTTTAATGCAGCCCAGAGGAGGAACAGCAAGACATGACGCTGTTGCGTGGGGATACGCAAGACAAGCAGATTCAATGGGAGTGGATATAATACAACATTGTGAAGTTACTGGATTTGAAGTTCAAGATGGAAAAATAATGGGGGTGCAAACTTCAAGAGGTAATATTAAAGCAAAGAAAGTTGGATTATGTGTTGCGGGAAGCACATCCTTATTAGCTGAAAAATTAAATATGAAATTACCTATAGAGTCACATGTGTTGCAAGCTTGTGTTTCAGAACCAGTAAAACCATTTCTTGATCATGTTGTTACATTTGGTGCTGGGCATTTTTATTGTAGCCAATCGGACAAAGGTGAAATGGTTATGGGTGGGGATTTAGATGGTTATAATAGTTATGCTCAAAGAGGAAATCTTCCAACACTTCAGCATGTTTTATCTGAGGGAGTGGCCATGTTTCCAAATCTTAGCAGATTAAAAATGTTAAGAACTTGGGGCGGGATTATGGACATGTCTATGGATGGATCGCCAATAATAGACAAAACTCATATTGCAGGAGTTTATTTAAATTGTGGTTGGTGTTATGGAGGTTTTAAGGCAACCCCAGTATCAGGATGGACTTTTGCGTATACAATTGCTCAAGACCGTCCTCATGAATTAAATTCAAAATTTAAATTAAACAGATTTAACAAAGGTCGTCTGATAGATGAAAAGGGAGTAGGTACAAAAACTTGGATAGGATGATAGATGTTAGAAATTAAATGCCCATATTGCGGAAAAAGATCTCAAAATGAATTTTCTTATGGTGGAGATGCAAATATAAAAAGACCAGAGCTTGGAAAGGAAGTTTCTGATAGGGAATGGGATGATTTTGTCTACTTTAGAAAAAATCCAAGAGGAATGCATTTAGAGTTGTGGCACCACGTAGCTGGCTGTAGACAGTGGTTTAAAGTATCACGAGATACATCAACACATGAAATTTTTAAAACATCAAAAATAAACGAGGAATTATAATTTTTATATGACCCAAAAATATCGACTGGATAAAGGTGGTTTAGTCAAAAGAGATAAAGAGATTTCTTTTAAATTTAATGGAAAAAAATATTTTGGATATAAGGGTGATACATTAGCTTCAGCATTGTTAGCTAACGGGGTTCATTTAGTTGGAAGAAGTTTTAAATACCATAGACCAAGAGGTTTTATAGGAGCTGGTGTAGATGAACCTAATGCTAAAGTTCAATTATACAGTGGAGCTAAAACAGAACCTAATGCTGTTGCTACAGAAGTGGAACTCGTCGAAGGTTTAGTTGCAAAAAGTCAAAATTGTTTTCCATCAGTTTCTTTTGATTTTGGAGAAATTAATAACTTTTTAAGCAAAATTTTTCCAGCAGGGTTTTATTATAAAACTTTCATGTGGCCAAAAAATTTTTGGTATAAAATATATGAACCTATAATTAGAAAAGCTGCGGGTCTAGGAGTTGCTCCTTTAAAGCCTGATCCCGATCGTTATGAACATAAGTTCGAATATTGCGATATTTTAGTTGTTGGTTCAGGACCCTCAGGGTTAGCTAGCGCTCTAGCAGCGGCAAAAAACGGGGCTCGAGTAATTTTAGCTGAAGACAAACCTAGATTCGGAGGGAGTTTACTTACTGATGAAGTGACTATAGGAAATAAAAAAGGAAAAGATTGGGCTGACGAATCGATAGAAAAATTAAAGACAATGCCTAATGTCATTGTTAAAAAAAGATCTCAAGTTTTTGGATACTATGATCATAACATGATGGTGATGTTTGAAAGAACAAAGGATCATCTGGAAAATCCAACACAATATATCCCTAGACAAAGACTTTGGTATATAAGAGCAAAGGAAGTTATAGCTTCAACTGGCTCAATAGAAAGACCTTTGGTTTTTGGTAACAATGATAGACCAGGGATAATGTTGGCTTCAGCGGCCAAAGAATATTTAAAAGTTTACGGAGTCTTAGTAGGAAAAAAACCAATTATTTTTACTAACAATGACAGTGCATACGAAACGGCTATAGAATTTAAAAAAAATGGAATAGATCCGTTGGTTGTAGATGTTAGGAAAAACATTGAAAGTTCAGTAATTAGAGAAGCAAAAAATTTAAATATTAAAATTAAATTTTCCCATGCAATAGCAAACACCAAGGGACATTTAAGAGTAAAATCTGCTATGATTGGTAAATTAAATGAAAAAAAATCTAATTTTGAGAGCTTAGAAGAAGTTTCTTGTGATTGTGTATGTGTTTCCGGCAACTGGACACCTACCGTCCATCTTTCATCTCAGTCAGGAAATAAACTTAAGTTTGATGAGACTATTAATGCATTTATTCCAAATCAGTCTCGCCAGAATGAAAACACAATAGGATCAGCAACAGGTTCATTTACACTTAAAAAATCTCTGGAAGAGGGATTCAATAAAGGATTTGAATTATCAAATAAAATAACCAAAAAAAATATAAAAAGTGATATTCCAATATCAAATGAAAGAATCAATGAAGAACATGATAAACTTTGGTGTATGCCACTTCCGAAGAACAAAAACTACAAAAGGTGTGTAGATTTTCAAAACGATGTTTATGTTTCTGATATAGAACTAGCTATAAGAGAAGGTTTTAGATCTATTGAACATGTAAAAAGATATACAACACTTGGCATGGCCACTGACCAAGGAAAAACGAGTAATCTAAATGGTTTGCAATTAGTTTCAAATATTGAAAAGAAAATAGTTCCAGAAGTTGGCCATACTACTTTTAGGCCACCTTATACTCCAGTAACTATAGGGGCTATAGTAGGAAGAGAAGTTGGAAAAGATTATAGACCAACAAGAAAATCACCTATGCATGCATGGCATGAAAAAAATAATGCGGTATTCGTTGATGCGGGTTTATGGTTAAGACCAAGATACTATAAACAAGGTAAAGAAAATTTATATGAAGCCTCAAAAAGGGAAGCTGCAAATGTAAGAAGCAATGTTGGATTGTGTGATGTTACATCGCTTGGAAAAATAGATATTAAAGGATCAGATTCTGCTGAATTTTTAAATAGAGTTTACACAAATGCTTGGATGAAGTTGCCAATTGGTAAAGCAAGATATGGAGTTATGTTAAGAGAAGATGGAATGATTTTTGATGATGGGACTACAACTCGAATTTCAGAAAATCATTTTCATATGACAACAACAACAGCTCAAGCAGTTAATGTTTTAGCTCATTTAGAACACTACCTACAGGTAGTTTGGCCTGAATTAGATGTAAATGTTTTATCGACCACAGAACAATGGGCAGGTGCAGCTTTAGCAGGACCCAATTCTAGAAATTTATTAGAAAAAATTTTTCCAGAAATAGATGCTTCTAACGAAGCTTTACCATTTATGGGATATAAAGAGGCGGATTTATATGGTGTGCCTGCAAGAATTTTTAGAATTTCATTTTCAGGTGAGTTGGCGTACGAAATAAATGTGGAATCCGGCTATGGAGTTTTCATGTGGGAAAAAATAATAGAACTTGGAAAAGAAATGGGTATTGAACCGTATGGAACGGAAGCTCTTTCAACTTTAAGAATTGAAATGGGACATGTGGCTGGTTCGGAAATTGATGGTAGAACAATACCTTCTGATCTTTCTCTTGATGGCATGTTGAGTAAGAAAAAGGATTTTATAGGAAAAAGGTCTTTAAGCAGAGAAGGTTTTGTTGAAACAGGTAGAGAAAAAATTGTGGGTGTAGTTCCTATAGATAAAAAAACTATGATACCCGAAGGATCTCATTTAGTTGAAGATAGTAACGCCAAATTACCCAATCCAAAACTAGGCCACATATCAGCATCTTGTTGGAGCGTTGAGTATAATAATCCCTTTTCTCTTGCAATTCTTAAAGATGGAAAAAACAAAATAGGCGAAAAACTTTATGCTCTCTCTCCCCTAAAAAACAAAAGTATACAAGTGGAAATAGTATCTTCGCACTATGTTGATCCTAAAGGAGAAAGAGTTAGATCATGACAGCTATTAGTCCATTGGAATTTGTCCACAAAAAAGGAATTTTTGGAGATCACCACAAAAAAAATGAAAATGAATTATTGCAAATCTCAGAAGTTAAAAATTTAATAATAATTCAAGTTGTTCAATACAAAAAATCAAAAACTAGTATAAATGATGTAAAAATTGATGGTTTAGAATTTTCAGAAAAAAGTTCTCACGTCACATCAAATAAACAGACAAGAATTCTTTGGAGTGCCCCAAGAACCTGGTTAGTTTTATCTAATAAAGAAAATATTTTCGACACTATTAAAAGTAATTTAAATGAAAGAGATTTTGCAATTACCGACATATCACACTCAAGAGCTGTAATCCAAATAAAGGGTATGCAGGCGAAGGAAGTGTTAAAAAAAGGTAGTCCAATTAATTTTAGTGAATTTAATGTAAATAGATGTTCAGGAACAATATTCCATGGAATTACTATAGTAATAGATTTAATTTCAAATGATCCAGATACATTTAATATTTTAACTTTAAGAAGTTTTGGAGAATCTTTTTATCATCATATTACTGATTCTGCTTTAGAATTTGGATATGTGGGAGTTTAAGTTAAAATTTATTTATTTACTTCTGCTAAGCATAACCAGGCATTAACATCTTTGCTAGCAATATAATTTGATTTAAAAAATTCTTTTACATTCCAAGACTTATTTTTTTTTAATTCCTCAATTTTTTTATCAAAACCATATTCTTCGTATATACCTTCATTAATTGTAAAGCAGATTAAACTTTTGTTTTTTGAGATTCTAATAAATTCATCTAAGGCATTAGGTTTGACATGACCAAAGGTAAAAGTTCCTACGCACATTATAGCATCGTATGTGTTATTCTCAATTTTGATTGTTTTATTTAAATCAACCTGGCTTAAATTTTGATAATATCCCCTTGGAACTAAATCTAATAATTTTTTTGATAAATCCATTCCATCGATATTTAAATAATTATGTTTCTTTAATTCAATTCCAACAAGTCCAGTTCCACAACCTGCATCTAATATTTTGATATTTTTATCTTTGGCATATTTTAAGAAGGTGGTTACAGTTTCTTTGGGACCAGTATAATTCCAGTCAACCATATCTTGATCGTATTTATTTTCAATACCCCATTCGTCATAATACCTCATGACCTCATCCGTAGTTTTTAATTTGTAAATAGGTATTTTGTTTCCCACGTCTTTTTGAGCCATATGTAAATTTAGCAATAATTTGTTAGCTAAACAATTGTATTTTCAAAATACCTAAAATGTGATTAGCTAATCCAATGGCGAAAAATTTAATTGAAAGACTTAATCAAGGCCCAATTCTTTGTGCCGAAGGATATCTTTTTGCGATGGAAAGAAGAGGATATTTACAAGCTGGCGCTTTTGTGCCTGAAGTAGTTTTAGAACATCCAGAAGTCGTTTCTCAGTTACATAGAGAATTTATAAGAGCTGGAAGCGATGTTGTTCAAGCATTTACTTATTATGGACACAGAGAAAAATTAAGACTTATTGGTAAAGAAAAATTACTTGAACCGCTTCAAAAAAATGCTTTGCAAATAGCAAAAGATGCAAGAAAAGAATTTAAAGATTTAGATCTTTTGGTTTGTGGAGACGTAGCTAATACTAATGTTTATGATCCGAATGATAAGAAATCAAATATTGAATGCCAAAAAATGTTTGAAGAGCAAGTTGCTTGGGCTAAAGAAGCTGGTGTAGATTTTATTGTAGCAGAAACAATTACTTGGGTTGAAGAAATGAAAATAGCACTTAAAACTATAAAAGATGCTGGTTTAATCGCCGTTTGTAACTATGCAATTAGGAGAGATGGAAAAACAAGAGAAGGCATTTCACCGGGAGAAGCATGCAAAATTTTAGAAGATAATGGAGCAGACGTGGTTGGTATGAATTGTTATAGAGGACCAAAAATGACAATGAAATATTTACCAGAAATAAGAAAAGCTGTTTCATGTCATGTTGCAGCTTTGCCAGTTCCCTACAGAACAACGGAAAAAAATCCAGGATTTTTAAATCAAGTAGATGAAGGATGCAACTGTATTCCTGGAGGAAATGCTTTTCCAGTGGCTTTAGATAATTTATATTGCAATAGATTTGAAATGGCCGAATTCGCAAAAGAATGTGCAGAAAAAAAAATAAACTTTATTGGAATTTGTTGTGGAGCTGAACCTCACCACGTTCGTCAAATGGCAGTTGCCTTGGGTAGAAAACCTATTTCATCCAAGTATTTACCTGACATGTCCAAACATTACGCTCATGGTACGGACAAAACTTTAAAAAAACATAACACCGACATAGCTAAAACGTTATAATTTATATTAATGGAAAAAAACGCCAAGGTAGTCGTAATAGGTGGAGGAGTAGTCGGTTGCTCAATATTATATCATTTATCTAAGTTTGGATTAAAAGATTGTATACTACTTGAAAGAAACGAGTTAACCTCAGGTTCTTCATGGCATGCAGCCGGCAATGTACATGTAATTTCTTCAGATCCAAATATTTCCAGAATGATGGCATATACAATTGGTCTATATAAAGAAATTGAAAAAGAATCTGGACAATCTACTGGCTTTAAACCAAGTGGGGGTTTTTATTTAGCTTCCAACGAGGTTTGGTCTGATTATTTAAAAAGAGAAAGATCAAAAGCCAGATATATGGGCCTTGATCAAGAATTTATTTCTTTAGAAGAGGTTAAAAAAAAGAATCCGTTAATTGATCCCAAAAGATATCTTTTAGCATTGTGGGATCCAATTGATGGAGAAGTGGATCCATCTGGAGTTACCTATGCTTTTGCTAAGGCTGCTAAAAAGTACGGTGGTAAGTATTATACACATACAATTGTTACTGATACCAAACAAAAAAACAACGGCACATGGGATGTAATTACAAATAAGGGAAACATAAATGCAGAAATAGTTATTAATGCTGGAGGACTATGGGCAAGAGAAGTTGGAAAGTTAGCTGGGATAAATTTACCAGTTCAACCAATGGAACACCATTATTTAATTACTGAAACTATTCCTGAAATTGCAGAATTAGGAGAAAACAATAGACTGCCAATTGGAACAGATTTTGAGGGTAACATTTATTTTAGACAAGAAGGCAAAGGAATGCTTCTTGGTACTTACGAACAAAAATCTACACCATGGAAAGTAACAGGAACTCCAATGAATTTTGGGCATGAACTTTTAGAACCTAAATTAGATAACATTCAAGATAGATTAGCAATTGGTTTTGAGAGAATGCCCGCTTTAGAAAAAGCTGGAATTAAAAATATAGTAAATGGCCCTTTTACATTTGGACCTGATGGAAGCCCCTTGATTGGCCCGATTCCAGGTTTAAAAAATTATTGGGTAGCGGTTGGAGTAATGGCTGGTTTTTGTCAAGGAGGAGGCGTGGGTAAATGTCTTGCGGAATGGATAATTGACGGTGAACCTTCCATTGATGTTTGGGCAATGGATGTGGCGCGTTTTGGAAATTATGCATCACCAGATTATGGAACAATAAAATCTTCAGAAAATTATGAAAGAAGATTCATAATGACTTTTCCTAATGAAACTTTACCAAAAGGTAGAAAACAAAAAACTACTTCTTTATATGATCGTCTTTTAGCCAAAGGAGCAGTAATGGGAGATTCATTTGGTTTAGAGAATGCACTTTGGTTCGCAAAAAATCCTAAAGATGCGTATGAGAATCCTACTTTTAAACGTTCAAGGTGTCATGACTATGTAGCAGAAGAAGTAAAAGCAGTTAGAAATTCAGTTGCCGCAACGGAAATAGCCAACTTCGCAAAGCATGAATTTACAGGGAAGGGAGCTAGAAAATTTTTAGATCATATCTTAGCTGGCAGAATACCTAAGCCAGGTAGAATTATCCTTACACCAATGCTAACTCACAAAGGAAAATTATACGGAGATCTAACTGTTGCTTGTTTAAATGAAGAAAAATTTATGATTTTTGGATCTGGGGCCGCACAAGAAATGCATAGAAGATGGTTTGAAAATTTTTTGCCAAAAAATGAAGTAAGTTATAAAAATAGATCAGACGATTTTCATGGCATTGCCATTTCTGGGCCAAATTCAAGGAAATTGCTATCTAAAATTTGTAGAGACGATGTATCAGATAAAATATTTAAATTTAGAGATACTAAAGAAACTTTTGTTGGAGGAGTTCCAGCAATATTAAATCGAATATCTTTTTCTGGAGAACTCGGTTATGAAATTTATGTGGCGCCACAATTTCAATTAAAACTATTTGAGGAAATCGAAACTCATGGAAAGGAATTGTCTTTGAAACTTTATGGATCTAGAGCATTAATGTCTTTAAGATTAGAAAAAAATTGGGGAGCTTGGACGCTTGATTTTAGACCCGATTTTACTGCAGCAGAATCTGGATTGGATATTTTTATTAATTGGGATAAAGAATTTATTGGTAAAAAAGCGGCCCAAGATGAAAAAAAACAAGGACCTAAAAAGAAACTTGTTACAATGACTATTGATACTAAAGATATAGATGTCACAAATGATGAAGCAATTTTAAAAGATAATAAATGTGTTGGTTATATAACTTCAGGAGGTTATGCCCATCATGTAAAAAAAAGTATGGCTCTCGGTTATGTTCCAACAGAATTATCAAAAGATAAAACAAATTTACAAGTAGAGATTAATGGAAAATTATATACTGCCCTAGTAACAGCAAAACCTTTATATGATGCTAATGGTGGCAAGATGAGAAGTTAAATTATATACTAGCCATTTCTAAATGAAGTTTTGTTCCAAAATATTTATATCTATCTAGAATTTCTTCTTTAAGCTCAACTCCCAATCCAGGTTTTGTTGGTGGAATAACGTAGCCATCATTCCATTCAATGGGATCTTTTATGATCTCTGAATAAAAACCTTTCCAGTCTTTTATTCCTTCCAAGATAAGAAAATTTGGACTACATGCTGAAATTTGAATATTAGCTGCTCCTACTACAGGGCCACAATAAAGGTGAGGAGCAATTTGCGCATAATGAGTTTCTGCTAAACCAGCTATTTTTTTTGATTCAAGTATACCACCAGCTCTGCCCAAATT
Source organism: uncultured Pelagibacteraceae bacterium (assembly GCA_902589795.1). Lineage (GTDB taxonomy): Bacteria > Pseudomonadota > Alphaproteobacteria > Pelagibacterales > Pelagibacteraceae > AG-414-E02. The sequence continues at coordinate 53,167 of CACIUJ010000001.1, forward strand.
CATTTGTAAAATACTAGCCGCTTTATATTCTAAAATTTTTGAAAATTCATATTTAGTCGATAATCTTTCTCCTGTTGCAATTGGTATAGTAGTTGATAAAGCAACTTTTCCCATTTCCTCAAAATTTTCTGGTGGAGTAGGTTCTTCAAACCACATTGGATCAAATTTTTCTAGTCTTTTTGCTAATCTAATGGCTGATGAAGTCGTCATCTGACCGTGTGTCCCAATTAAAATATCACTTTTATTTTTAACAGTATCGTGGATTGTTTTTACAAAATTTTCTACTTTAATTAATTCTTCCAATGTAAGATGACGAGGGTCTAGTGGGGTGTATGAACCAACGGGATCAAATTTAACTGCGGTAAATCCCTTTTCAATATATTCGTTTGCTCTTTCGGCAGCTAAATTAGCATCTTCGTAAACATTTAATTTATCCGTTTCTTTCGGGTACAGGTAAGTGTATGAACGCAATTTATTATTAACTAAGCCACCTAGTAATTCATATATAGGTTTATTCAGTTCTTTCCCAATGATATCCCAACAAGCCATTTCAATACCGCTAATAATTCCTAGCAATGAAACGTCAGGTCTTTGTGTGTAGCCACTTGAATAAATAGTTCTCCATAATTTTTCTATTTTAAAAGGATCTTTACCTTTTACATATCTTTCAAACACGTCATCAATCATTTTTGAAACTACATTTGGATGAAAAGGAACAGAATAAATTTCTCCATACCCAAATATATCTTTATCAGTGAAAAGCTTTATAAAAACCCAATATCTTCCACCAAAATGTGGAGGAGGATTTCCAACAACATAAGTTTTTATTTTTTTCAGTTTCATCTTTAAATAATATTTTATTGAATTTTCACATGAAATTTAAAATTTTTCAATCATAAGTTGTTCTTAACGGTTACATTTTTTACTTATTTATGTTTCAATACCAGCATTAAAAAAACAAAGTGAGGGAAATATGAACACACTTAAAAAAATAATAGTTTCTTCGCTAGTTGCGTTAGGTTTTTTTGTATTTAATGTAAATGCAAACGCAGCGTGTGGAAAACTTGTTATTGCTGAACAAAACTGGGCATCAGCAGAATTGATGGCCAACGTTGATAAAATCATTTTAGAAAAAGGTTATGGTTGCGAGGTTGAATTAGTGCCTGGTGCTACTATGCCAACTTTTACTTCTATGAATGACAAAGGATCACCAGACATGAACCCAGAACAATGGGCTAATGCTGTTTATACACCTTTAAAAAAAGCAGTATCTGAAAAAAGATTAATCATAGCTAACAAGGCGCCGATCACTGGTCTTGGTGAAGGTTGGTGGTTAACTCCTGGATCAATAAAAAAACATCCAGAGTTAAAAGGAATGACTGCTCTTCAAATTTTGGAAAGACCAGATTTATTTCCATATAAAGAAGATCCTTCAAAAGGAGCGTTCGTAGGATGTCCTGCAGGATGGGGATGTCAGTTAGCAAATGCTAATCTTTTTAGAGCTTTTGAAATGGAGAAAAAAGGTTGGGTGTTAGTTGACCCAGGTTCTGCCGCAGGTCTTGATGGATCAATTTCTAAAGCAGCCGATTCAGGAGATACTTGGTTTGGTTATTATTGGAATCCAACTTCAATTGTTGGAAAATATAATTTACAACCAGTTGATTTCGGAGTGGAATTTGCAGGTAGAGATAATTGGGATAATTGCATAACGCTTGCAGAGCAAGATTGTGCAGACCCTAAACCAACTGCATGGACTAAATCAGAAGTTAATTCTATCGTTACAGCTAATTTTGCAAAAACTGGAGGAAAAGACGCTTTGAAATATGTTAAGAAACGTACTTTCCCAGGTGAAGTAATGAATGGAATGCTTGTGTACATGGCTGATAACCAAGCAAAAGGTTCAGATGCAGCAATTGAGTTTTTGAAAAAGCATGAGAAGATATGGGGTAAATGGGTATCTGGTAGTGCTAAGAAAAAAATCAAAGCTGGTCTTTAAAATATAATTTATTTAACGAGCCTATTAAAAAATAGGCTCGTTAATTTTTTGAGGTAAAATGGAGTTTTTAACAAAATTTCCAGCAATGGATCGTACAGCTCTCATGGAAATGAGAAAAGGAATTGATTTTGCCTTTAGAGATTTTTCTAGAACATATGGAGATGGTATAGAAGCTTTTTTTGATCCATTATTATTTTTTTTGGTCGGATTGGAAAAATTATTAATTAATTCTCCTTGGCCAATAATAATAGCAATTATTTGTGGTTTATCTTGGTTAGGTTCAAAAAATTGGAAACTTGTTCTAGGAGCTGGAATAGCTTTCTTCTGTATTGGTTACTTTGGTATGTGGAAAGATACCATGGCAACAGTAGCAATCATAACTGTATGTGTAATTATCTGCATGTCAGCAGGAATACCTATAGGGGTAATTATGTCTCGTTCAGACAGGGCAGAAAAAGCAATATTACCTATTTTAGATATGATGCAAACCATTCCAAGTTTCGTATATTTAATTCCAATACTGATGTTGCTTGGCATTGGAAAAGTCCCAGGATTAATAGCTGTTTGTATATATGCAGTTCCGCCAATAATAAGGTTAACAAATCTTGGAATTAGAGAAGTTGATAAAGAAACTTTAGAAGCCAGCACTGCTTATGGAGCAACAACATTTCAAAAATTAAAAACAGTACAAATTCCACTTGCACTTCCAACCGTTTTCGCCGGAGTAAACCAAACAATCATGATGGCTTTAGCAATGGTAGTAATAGCTTCAATGATTGGTGTAAAAGGCTTAGGTGTGCCAATTTTACGTGCTGTTTCAAACCAGTATCTTGCTTTAGGATTGTTTAATGGTTTAGCAATAGTGGCATTAGCAATTATTTTTGATAGAATTGCTCAAGAATATGGTCGTAGAATACAAAAACATCGCGGACAAAAAAAATAAAAAATTAAAGATTGTAATTAATGAATAATTATCGAATAGATAATCTTCAATATTGTAACTGGTCAAAAGAAATATTTAAGATTAACAATGAAGCAAAACTAGACGCTGTTCACGTAACTATCGCTTATCACGAAGATTTTAATGAAGTTAAAAAAAATATAGAAATTTGGAACAAACATTTTAAAGAAAATAAAAATTTAATTTTTCATGGAAAAACATTTAAAGATATAGAAAAAGCTAATAAAGAAAGAAAAACAGCAATATTTTTTGGTTTTCAAAATTGTTCTCCTATTGCTGATGATATTAGATTAGTTGAAAAAGTATACGATTTAGGTGCAAGATTTATGCAACTTACTTATAACAATCAATCTTTATTGGCTACAGGATGTTATGAAAAGAATGACAGTGGAGTTACGAGAATGGGAAAAGAAGTTATTAAAGAAATGAATAGATTAGGGTTGGTGGTAGACATGTCTCATTCAGCTGAAAAATCTACATTCGATGCTATAGAAATATCTTCAAAACCCATAGCTATTACTCATGCAAATCCATCATTTTGGTTTGCTGCTAAGAGAAATAAATCTAGTCAATTGTTAAAAACTTTAGCAGATTCTAAAGGAATGTTGGGTCTTTCTTTATATCCTCATCACTTAAAAGATAAGTCAAACTGTACACTCGAAAGTTTTTGTGAAATGGCAGCTAAAACAGCTGAACTCATGGGCGTTAAGCATATTGGAATAGGATCAGATCTTTGTATTGGACATCCAGATTCAGTCGTTGAATGGATGAGAAATGGAAAATGGACTAAAACAAAAGATTTTGGTGAAGGAAGTAGCACTAATCCAAATTTTCCCAAGCAACCAAAATGGTTTGAGGATGCCCGTGGATTTAAAAATTTAGAAGAAGGTTTAAAAAAAGTTGGATTTCAAGAAGCCGAGGTAAATGACATACTAGGAAATAACTGGTATAATTTTTACCGAGGTATAAACAATTGAGCAAACCAAATATAAATTTGAGAGAACCTTCTGTGGTAATGAAGCTATCTAGACTAGGTTCGTTTCATCAATCAAAATTATCATTTCTTAGAAGTTTTATTAGAGAATTTAAAAGTTGGAATTTTAAAAGAGATCTGTTTGATCTTGATAAAAATGGCTATGGCACAGCAGTTTATTCTTTTGAAAAAAAAGGAAGAAATTATTCATTAGTATGTTTTGCCCAACATATAAAACCAGAAGAAAGATCAGACAGGGTGATAGCTACCAAATGGGACGCGGCTTTTGTTTTACATGATGGGAAGCCCAAAAAAAAAGATATAAATCGTTTAAAAGAAAATGTACCAAAGCAAGAAGTAGGAAGGGTTTCTTATAAAGAACTTACTTTATCAAGAGCTAATAAATCAATAAGAGCATTTGATCACGTAGTGAATTCACTAAGCGTAGGAAAACAACCCGATAAAGAATTATTAAAAAAGGTTGGTTATTTATATAGAACCACAGCAGTTTACGGATCAGGAAAATTTGGTCTTGCTGATCGTTTTAGGATTAAAGATAGAAAAGAAATTTATGGACCATTTAGATTAGAAATGATGTTAGTCTATCTTGTTAGACAATTTACTTTCGATCAGGTTAACCATATTGCAAAATGCAAGAATTCAAAAAAAGCTGTGATGTTGGAAGAAAGCATCGCAAGAAATTTAGGAATAGGCAATTCAACAGGACTTGGTATGGCTCCTTTTATAGTAAACCATCCAACTCTTTTGCATAATTGGATTTATTGTAGAGAAAAAGCTTTAAAGCAAATAAGATCAATTAAAAATGTTAATGAAAATGATTTTAATGTTTTCAAGAATTGTCTTAATAAGTCAAAAAACAACATAGATACTTGGTCAACTGATAGCGAATATCAAATAAATAAAATTAATTCTTTAAAGTTAGATTTAAAAATTTTTTTAAAGTATTTAGAAAACTTAAATTGTAATAAAAATAATTACTTGTGGAATCTTATTTACACTTGGGCTGAAAAAAATCTAAAAGAAGAATGTATAGAATATATTGTATCCATGATGATGGAGCCTTATGATTCAATCATTGACCCCTTAATAAATAACATGAGTTCTGAAGAAGACAAATATTTTAATATTCCAGCAGATAAAAAAATTTCTGACCTTAAAAAAATTATTGAAAAAAACTATAAATTAATTATTGAAATTGATTTTAAAGATAAAGATAGTACAAGAAATTTTTGGTTTATATCAAAAAACAAAGAGGAACCCAGGGTAGCCAATAGATATGAAGAACATGGATCTAATCTAGAACAGCCTTTAGCTATCGCGAGAGATATAAAGAAACTTTATGAAAAGTTAGCCAAGAGCAATCAAAAAGAAACTGTTGCAAATTTTTTATTAAGCAATGATAGTTTAAGACATGTAGTTAGAAGAGCTTTTATAGTTGAAAAATTTCCGTACTCTGAAATTCAAGACAATACTATTGGAGCCTCTTTGGTGCCTATAGATATGCTTCGCTTAAAACTTTCTTTCTTTGGAGCTGTAAAATTTGATCCGAGATCAGATAAATGGCTTAGGATTAATATGTACCAGGGAGCACCTCTGCCTCACGAAATGAAATCTTCAAATGACAATTGGGTTTATAACTCACTGAATTAATTATGCGTTCTTTTAGTGAAATTGATACAACATCAAAACGCGCATCCAAAGCTGCAGGATTTGCTTGGGGAGTTGCTGAAGAGGTTGGTAAAAACATGAGAAATCTAGAAATGTTTGGTTTACCAGGAATAAAAAATTTAAATTTATATCTTAAAAAAATAAAAAAAATTCCATCAGAAAAACCCAAAAAGATAGAAAAAAAAAACAAACCACAATCCAAAGAATTTTGCCCTATTTATTGTGGTACAGCATTTTTAGACAATTGCAAAAATTTAGAAAATTTAAAGTTAATTAAATTTTTTAACGTCAGTTATCCTTTATTGATTTTACCTTTTTTAAGCAGAGCATCAGATATAGTGGGAAAAAAAATATCAGTAAAATATGAAAAAAATAGTTTTTTGCTTAATTTTGACAAAAGCATTTTTTCCAATAATATTAATAATAAAAAAACTATTTCTACAACAAAAGAAATTTCCATAGAATTTTTAGAAAACAATAATTCATTTTCTACCAAAGAATGGAAAGAACTTTATAGGCTTTCCGAGGAAACTTTTGTTGAAGAAACAGAAAGTTTAAAAAAGAAAGGCGCAGGCGCAGGTTTAACTGATAATGATTAAAAACATGATTTACAAAAGTTAGGATAAAGTATAATTTCCAAACATGCTAAATAAAAAGAATTTTTATATCGATGGAAAATGGACGTCTCCAATAGAGCCACGAAATTATAAAGTTATTGATCCATCAAATGAAGAACCTTGTGCTGAAATATCTCTTGGTGGAAAGAAGGATATAGATAAGGCTGTTAGTGCTGCAAAAAAAGCTTTCGCAACATGGGCTTTTTCAAAAAAAGAAGAGAGATTGGAATTATTAGAAAAATTATATGTTGTTTATAAAAAACGATGGTCTGAGATGGCAAAACTCATCACTCTTGAGATGGGAGCTCCCATGAAATTTTCAACTGAAATGCAAGCCGCTACAGGAGCAAGTCACATTAAGTCCTTTAAAAATATTTTAAAAGATTTTAAATTTGAGAAAGACTTAGGAGAAGAAAAGAATAATCAAAAATTATTGTACGAGCCAAAGGGTGTTTGTGCTTTGATTACACCTTGGAATTGGCCAATTAATCAAGTTAATTTAAAAGTAATTCCAGCTTTAGCATCAGCATGCACAGTAGTTTTAAAACCATCTGAAATAGCACCCTTGTCGTCAATGTTGCTTGCGGAAATGATTGATGAGGTCAAATTTCCTTCAGGAGTTTTTAATTTAGTGAATGGAGACGGAGCTATTACTGGAGATGCTTTAACAAGTCACCCTGACGTTGATATGATTTCTTTTACAGGATCAACAAGAGCCGGTGCATTAATTTCTCAAAATGCAGCAAAAGATTTTAAAAGAATAAGCTTAGAGTTAGGTGGAAAAGGAGCGAATATAATTTTTAAGGACGCCGATTCAGAAGCAATAGCAAGAGGTGTTTTAAGATGTTTTAGAAATTCAGGACAATCGTGCAACGCTCCTACAAGAATGCTTGTTGAAAAATCCATTTATAGTGAAACTGTAGAAAAAGTAAAAAAATTAGCAAATGACACAAAGGTAGATTCTCCACAAAAAGACGGTGATCATATTGGACCAGTGGTTTCTGAGGTACAATTTAAAAAAATTCAAACTTTAATTCAGAAGGGAATTGATGAGGGTGCAAAATTAGTTGCAGGAGGTATTGGTAAACCTAAAGGATTAGAAAAAGGTTATTATGTTAAACCAACTGTTTTTGCTGATGTTAATAATCAAATGGAAATTGCAAGAACTGAAATTTTTGGCCCTGTGCTATCTATAATTCCGTTTGAAAATGAAGACGAAGCTATTTCAATAGCAAATGACACTCCATATGGTTTAACAAATTATATTCAAACCCAAGATAAAGAAAAAATTAAAAGAGTTGCAAGAAAACTTAGATCTGGGATGGTGGATGTTAACGGTGTTGGTATCGCAGTTGCTTCTCCTTTTGGTGGCTATAAACATTCTGGTATTGGACGAGAAGCTGGAACCGAGGGCTTGATAGAATTTTTAGAAGTTAAAACTGTTGGTGGCTGGAACTAAGCAAATTCATTATTGAATTGTTTTATTTTCTTCATAATCTAAAAGATTAAAATTAATTATCTCATCAAATACTTTAATTTTATTATCCATTTTTCTTGTTTCCATTAATTTTTGTTTTTCTTCAATTGAGAATGGAGAAATCATGCTTACATTACTAATTAATTCATCCAGATTTAATTTTGACAATTCATTATATTTAACAGGATAATTAATTTTTTTAAAAAAGATTTGTATTTTATTTAATAAATTTTTTTTTTCAGAACTAAAAGTTTCATCTTTTTTAATTTCCAAATCATCTAAAAATTCAGAGTAGTCAACCTCAAAACTTCTGTACAACTTTTCCTTTTTGAGTTCTTTCTTGATCCTAAACCTTGTTAATCCCAAAAGCGTAATTATAAATCTTTTATCTGTTGTTTCGTTAAAGCTTATTATTTTCCCCAAACATCCAACACTATAAACTTCTGGAGACATACCCTTACTATTTCTTGGTTGCACCATACCAAACATTCTATTTCCCTTTACACAATCATTAACAAGTTGCAAGTAACGATCTTCAAAAATATTTAATGGCAAAATCGTTTTTGGAAAAAATATTGCATTAGATAGAGGGAACACTGGAATTTCTTTTAGTAAATTTTCTTTTTTCATGGCAATAAAACTAACTTACCTACATGTTTTTTTAACAAAAAATCTTCCTGTGCTTTTCTAATCTCTTTTAATGGATAGGTTTTTGCAATAAGAGGTTTAATTTCTCCTTTTTCTATATATTTTATTAGATTTTTAAATACTTCAACAGGCTGATATGTACAACCATAAAAAGTTAAATCTTTTAAATAAAGTGTACGGACATCTAAGTTAACTAAAGGCCCCCCGATTGCCCCGGCAGTAGCATATCTACCACCTGGTTTTAAAATTTCTAGCAGTTGACCCCAATTTTCACCTGATACAAGATCTACCACAACATCAAATTTATTTTTTCCTAATTCTTTAATTAAATCACTTTCGCGAGAAATAGCTTTATTTGCCCCAATTTTTTTTATTTCATTGATTTTTGATGAAGAACATTGTGCTGTAATGTGAGCCTTTCTTATTTTTGCTAATTGTATAGCTGCAGAGCCAACTCCTCCCGAAGCACCATTTATAAAAATTTTTTCAGCTCCAAGTTTAACTCTATAAAGAAGCCCCTCTGCTGTTGAATAAGAACAAGGTATAGAACCAAGTTCTGCATCGGACCATTTGCAATTTATGGAAAATGTTTCTGAAGATCTTATTGTTACATATTGTGCGAATCCTCCATTAAGCTCTGAGCCAAGAGTTATCATATTAGGACTCGTAGAATTTTTGGGATCAGTTTGCATTGTACGAGCAATAACACGTTCCTTAATTCTTGATTTGTTAACTTTTGATCCTACAGAAACGATAATTCCACAAACATCAGCGCCTTGGATACGAGGAAATTTTAAAGGCACACCTGACCAACTGCCCCCAACATTTGATTTATATTTTGAATACCAGGCAGTTCTAGTGTTAATATCGGTATTATTAATTCCTGCAGCAGTTACTTTTATTAAAACCTCATCATCTTTTGGAACAGGAACGGGAATATCAGTTTTATATTCTAATTTTTCTAAACCACCATGGCCTGTTAATAAAACTGCATGCATTTTTTTTGGAATATTTTTCATTTATTTTCTTATTCTATTCTCGTATTTTTTTCTCATTTTTAAAAGGTTTACCAAATATTCATCACGGATATTTGATAGAGAAGTTACCGATTTACCTTTTGATTGCTGTCTTGTTCCTTTTATAACTCTAGAAGATAATTTTTTTGTAAGCTTAGGAGCTTTTAATTTTGTCCAAGGCAATTTTAGAGCTGGACCAAATTGTTTTAACATGTGTTTCATTCCAGCTTTTCCACCCGCCAGATGAAAAGTAAGAAAAGTACCCATTAAAGAGTATCTCAATCCTGGACCATCCTCTATAGCTCTGTCCAAATCCTCTGTTTTTGCATAACCCTCATTAACTATATGCAACGCCTCTCTCCACAAAGCTTCTTGTAATCTATCTGATAAATAGCCAGGTAATTCTTTTTTTACCATAATCGGGTTCATTGATATTGATTTATAAAAATTTTTTGCTTTATTTAGAAAAAATTTATTTGTTTTTTTTCCAGGCACTATCTCGATCCCTGGACACAAATATACAGGATTGAAAGGATGACCTATCATTGTTCTAGAAGGATTTTTACATTTTGAGTAAATTTTTGTAGGTAATAATCCTGAAGAGCTAGAGGAAATAATAGCATTTGGTTTTGAAAATTTTCCAATAGCACTTATTAATTTTGTTTTTAGATTATAATTTTCTGTTACACATTCTTGAATAAAATCTGCAGTTTTTACAGCTTCTTCAATCGTAGAAACATATTTTAAATTTTTAAAATTAGGTTTATTTTTATTGAATAATTTTTTTACAAAAGGCCAAGCACGTTTTATTTCAACAATTAATTTTTTTTTTGATTTGATGTCTTTATCAAATGCTACAACTTTTTTATTATGTGCTAAACATCTAATAACCCAACCCGTTCCAATAACTCCGGTACCTATAACAGATATTTTTTTAATCATTTAATCTGCCAAACCATCAGACCTAGGTTTGTTTCTTTCGATGTGAATTGGCAACACTTTTCCATATATTGCTTTAGAATGTTCTGGAGTATTCACTCTCCAAGGATCAAGAACGTAAGCTGGTATACAAAGATATCTAGGACGACTTCCTTCTATTTTTGTGACACGGTGAAGAGTAAAACGTCCTTTAAATATTTGAAGATCACCTGGTTCTAATTTTAATTGACGAACTCTACTGCGGTCTCCATCAAGCACTTTTTTAACTTCATCTAATTTTTCATTTCCGGGTTCACGTATATTTGGACAATACTCAAATATTCCGCCTTTCTCAGGTTTTTGTATCATAAAACTTAATGTAAATTCGCAGCTATCGAAATGCCAAGGAAGAACACCATCTGGTTTCATCACGTTATAAGCATGGCAAGCCAAAGGATCAGCCCATCGGTAAATTGGTGATATTCCAAGACAAGCTGAGACAAAATTTAAAAGTTCATCTTGTTCATAAAGAAATTTCATCTCCGAATCTTTTGGAAAAACATCGGAGTTTAAGTAACCATTATAACGATCCATAAATATTCTTTTTGGATGATTTTTTGGTAATGAAGGGTCGTCTTTTGAATATAAATATGCGTTTATACTTTCCTTAGACATATAAACTTCATCAAGTTGTTTTTCTAGTTCTGTATTCATTATTTTTAAAGATTTGGGTAAAATAAAATTAGGAATAGTAGCACAACTAAATTGGTCTAAATCACTTTTACATTTCTTTATTAATTCTTTTATTAATGGAGAATTTAAATCCTGTATTGGATATTTTTTAAGATCAACGATGGTCTCTAATCTATTATTCATTTTAATTATAAATCCTCTAAAGGATGATGGGACATTAACTCAAGTCCATTTTCGCCAACTAAATATTGTTGTTCTAATTTTACTCCTTCTTTACCTCCCACTTTTCCAATATAAGTCTCAACTGTAATAGTCATATTTTTTTCAAAATAACCTTCCCTTTGACCCCCGTCAGTTGGATATCTTATCATTGGCCACTCATCACAAAGACCTATTCCATGAACCATGCATGAATACCTATTTCCATAATATTCCTCTGGAAGTTTCCAAGACTTTTCAGTGAATTCTTTAAAAGACACTCCATGTTTAATTAATCTAGAGTTGTGATTGATATGCTCGATTGCCATTAAGTATAATTTTTTTTGTCCATCATTAAACTTATGGCCTTCAACAAAAGCCCTAGATATATCAGCGCAATATCCATAAGGACCTACCATATCGGTATCAAAAGATACCAATTCTCCACTTTGAATAATTTTATTGGTACTTTCTTGCATCCATGGATTTGTTCTTTCTCCAGAAGATAAAATTCTACATTCAATCCATTCACCGCCATATTCAATATTAGTTTTGTGTAAGATTGACCAAAGTTCATCTTCTGTCATTCCTGCTTTTAATTCTTCTCTCATTTTATTAACTCCTATTTCTGCAACATCGATAGCAGCTTTCATACATTTTAATTCTTCAGGAGACTTAATAACTCTTGCCTGCTCAACGATTGATTTCGCGTCTACTACTTCTATGCCCGACTTATTCAAAGCAGTTACTGCTGGACCGTTAATTACATCAATGGCTATTTTTTTACTTTTAAAATATGCTTTTGATAAATCTTTTACTTCATTAATCCATTTTTCTAATTGAACTCCAGCTTGGTCGCCGTTACTAAAGTAATCCCAAGTTATAGCTGGCCTTATCTCATTTATTAAATTCAAATGGCTAGATAATTTTTCACAGTTAAAATATTCATAAAGAACTATAGGACCGTTAATTGGTATAAAACAGTAACGAGTTAAATTATGCATGTTATAGATACTCATATTAGTTGTATCTAATGCATATCTAATATTAACAGGGTCAAATAATATACAGGCTTCAAGATTATTTTTTTCTAATTCTTTTTTAATTCTATCTAGCCTGTAAGATCTAAGCTTATCAAAATTTATTTCATCTTCTCTTAATCTTTTTTTCGTTACAAAATTTTGTTTTGGTTTTGTGTCTGGGGTAATTTTTCTATTAAATCTCATATTAGACCAAATTTGTAGCTACCCATTTATGAAAATGATGAGTCGGATTATCCATAACTGGTGAAAAGTTTCCACCATTATAAGAAGGAGAATTTCTTCCTTTCTGCATACCTTCTATAATGTGAACATCTTCTGATTGAACGTCATGCCAAAGTTTTAAATTTTGTCTTCTTAAGTTTTTAAATTTTTTTGAATTTGCAGCTTCGTAACCCACGTAATAAATTTCCATGTGCTCTATAGTAAGTTCATGATTTATTGGTTCTAACCAATATGCATAATAGTGGTCTTTGTGAATACCCATCATTACATTGGGGAAAAGAGCAACATATTCAGCTATATTTATTTTATTTTTTGGCCAATTAGGAAAGCACGGAAATTTATTTTTACCTTTTAATCTAGGATTATAAACAACAGTTCCTTGTCCAGCAAATCTATTTGGCAAGCCTTGTATATGATAATGATCACTAATTTTAGAATAACTATTTAAACCTGGGTGCACCCAAGGCAAATGATAACTTTCACAATAATTTTCAATCGCAAATTTCCAATTGCACTTTGCTTTTAATTTAAAATAACCTAAGTCTTTTGAGTGTTTAATTAGTTTTTGATCTTTTTCTGGCCAAAATTTAGACCAACGATCTTTTAATGGCTTAATGTATTTCTCAAATGACACCTCATTATTAGAAATATTTACAACAATCATATCCAGCCAAACATAGGAACGAACTTCTTTAAGACCGCTTGAAGATTTATCAAAATCTTTTGATTCGTGTTTATTCATGCCTCCTAAATGAGGAGTAGAAACTAGTTCACCATTTAAACTATAAGACCAGGAATGGTAGGGACATCTTATTATATTTTTTATAGAGCATTTTTTTTGTAAAATTTTATATCCTCTATGACTGCAAACATTATGATAAACTTTGACTTGATTTTTTTTATTTCTTAATAAAATTAAAGGAATTCCTAATAAATCAAAAGGCCTTGCATCTCCAGGTTTGGGTATTGAACTAGCAACGCCTATCACAACCCACTTGTCTTCAAAAAGTTTTTTTCTTTCTATTTTAGTATACTCAATACTATTATAACATTCATTAGGAAGACCATGTGCTTCAGTTATTGGTTTATTTACCACATCTAGCTTTTCTTTTTTTACGATGTCGTAGATACTCATGCTTCCATTAAGTTTCGGGACCATTTAAAAATCCTAGCATTTCAGTAAAAATTGGCAATAGATATCAATTGAAATTACTAGACAGGACTAGGGGTCCGCTGGTATATCCCGTTGATTATGAATTTCTCAATAGAAATTACTATGAAGACTGACCTTTCGGAATTACCTAAAGTTAAGGATGTCTATATTACTATGCTGCCCGGTAATGATTACAGGCAGGTGGCAAATAAGGCTAGTGAGCTAGTTAAATCTGGGTTTAACCCAGTCCCCCATTTTCCTGCTCGTTCTATTAAGAATAAGGCTGAATTAAAAGACTACGTAAGCAGATGCAAGGACGGAGGAGTGAAACAGGCTCTAATAATAGGGGGTAGTGCGCAACCCATTGGAGATTTTCACTGTTCGTTGCAGTTATTAGAGACAAAATTATTTGAGGGGTGGAAGATAGGAATCGCTGGACATCCAGATGGGTCCCCTGATATATCCGATCAAGATTTAGAAAAAGCTATGATCGATAAGAAACCTTACGCAGACTATATAGTTACACAATGGTTATTAGATTATAATCCGATAGCTAAATTTATTTCTAAACAAACTTTACCAGTTCATGTAGGAATTACTGGGCCTCTAAAAATAAGCAGTTTATTAAAGTTTGCAAATATTGTTGGGGCAAAAAATTCAATTAATTTTCTTAAATCTAATGTTACTAAAGCGGTAGATTTATTAAAACCTAAGGATCCAAATGAAATGATTGAAAAACTCAAAGGATCAACCGAGAATTTTCACATTTATACTTTTGGTGGTCTTAAGGAAACTAATAAATGGTTAACGGAGAATAATTATGCCTAAAAAGAAAAAAGCTAAAAAAAGTAAAGTTAAAAAAATTAAATCAGTTTCATTTAAACCTGAAAAGGTTAATTACGATAAAGTTAAACACACAACATCTGTTGATCAATCAGATAGACATGTACCTTACAATTTAAGACAGAGTGGACCAACAAAAGTAGAATTATTAATTTCAACAAGAGTAAGAAAGTCACCCTATTGGCATTTATCAATGAAAGCTGGATGCTGGAGAGCTACAGTTTATAATCGCGTTTATCATCCCAGAGGTTATGTAAGACCTGAAAAAGGTGGGGCTATGGTTGAGTATGCAGCAATTAAAAATCATGTAACGATGTGGAATGTAGCTGTAGAGAGACAAATTCGTGTGAAAGGAGCAGATGCTGAAAGATTTACAGATTATGTAATAACGCGTGATGCAACAAAAATTTCAACAATGAGAGGTCGTTACGTTATTCTTTGTAATAATAAGGGAGGAGTATTAAACGATCCAGTTTTATTAAGAGTAGCTGATGATGAATTTTGGTTCAGTTTGTCTGATTCTGATATTGGAATGTACTTACAAGGTGTGAATGCTGATAAAAAATTCAATGTAGAAATAGATGAAATAGATGCATGCCCAGTACAAATACAGGGCCCTAAATCAAAAGCATTATTAAATGATTTAATTGGAGATCAAGTTGATCTAGATAACATGCCTTTTTATGGTTTGGCAGAAGCTAAAGTGGGAGGCAGAAGCTGTGTGATTTCTCAATCAGGATTTTCTGGTGAAGCTGGGTATGAAATTTATCTTCGTGATGCAACTTTATATGCAGAAGATATGTGGAATGCTGTTCTAAAAGCTGGAAAGAAACATAAACTAATGGTTATTGCTCCTGCACACCATAGAAGAATTCAAGCAGGAATTTTGTCTTGGGGCCAAGATATGGATAATGAACATAACCCTTTCCAATGTAACTTGGGTTACCAAGTTTCTTTGTCCGGCAAAGGTGAGTGGAATAAAAAAACAGATTATGTAGGAAAAGAAGCTTTAGAAAAAATGAAAGAGGAAATTAAGCAAGGAAAAAAACCTTATAAACTTCAACTCGTAGGTATGGAACTAGGAGGAAAGCCAATAGAAGAATATGCTCCAGATTTTTGGCTAATTTCGAATGCAAAAGGAGGAAAGCCAATAGGTTATATTACTTCTCCTTGGTACCACCCAGAAAAGAAAAAAAACATTGCAATGGGATATGTTCCATATGAAGGACATCTAAGCGCTAAAGGGTTTCCAATTGGAAATTTTGGTAAAAAATACAAGGTTCATTTGCCAAAGAAATATTCCAGTAAACCAGTTGATGCGGTAGTTGTTCCTATACCTTTCACGCAGTCATTCAATGCAAATACTCGTGAAGCTGAAGTATTGGCTACTTTAAATAAATAATTAAATATTAAAGCTAGCTTTAATACCGTCAATAATAAATTGAGTTGCGAGAGCAGCAAGAATAAAAGCCATTACTCTAGCAGTAGTGTGTAAAAATTGTTTAGGTAAAAATTTTACAATATAACTTCCACCTATCATCAATAATAGACTGACAAACAAAGCAGCAACCAAAGCTAAAATAACTGTTATATGAAATTCAGGAAGATTTGCAGAGTTTCCTATTAAAAGAATTATTGTAGCTAATGTAGCTGGACCAGCAATAAAAGGGATGGCGATCGGAAAAACTATGATTTCTTCATAACTTTTCTCATCTAGCGCTTCCTCTACTTTTTTTTCTCTTCTAATTTTTCTTTTTTCAAAAAGAATATCAATTGCTATAAACATTAAAATAATACCTCCAGCAATCTTTAAAGAATCCAAGGTAACACCCAAAGCTTCTAATAAATATCTTCCAATATAAGCAAACGCTATAAGAATAAAAAAAGCTATAACCGTGCTTTTAATTGCTATTTGAGTTCTTTTTTTAAATTTTGCATCTTCTGTAAGACTTAAAAAGAATGGTAGATTTCCTATAGTATCTATAGTTATAAAAAATAATACGAAAGAATTTATAAACATTTTTAACATGCCTTTATTTCATATATCTTCGTGGCAATAATATGATATAGAGAAAAAATGAATTCAATTTTTGTTAATAGAATTATAAGGGCATGCAAATTAGATGTTAGTCTCTATGAAGAGGTAGAAGCGGACAAGTCAGCTACACTTCAAGCCGCATTAGTAGTTATATTATCAAGTTTAGCTGCTGGAGTAGGGGCCTTATCTTTAGGAGCTTCAAATTTTTTAATGGCACCGATACTTTCGTTAATTAGTTGGTACATTTGGGCATATCTTATTTATTTTATTGGAGCCAAACTTTTTCCTGAGGCCAATACAAAAGCTGACCATGGTCAACTTTTAAGAACAATTGGTTTTTCCAGCGCTCCTGGATTAATCAGAATTTTTGGTTTTACACCTGAGTTAATGAGCATAACTTTTATTGGTGGAGGAATATGGATGTTGATAGCCATGATTGTGGCTGTAAGACAGGCCCTAGATTATCAAAGTACATGGAGAGCTATCGGAGTTGTTGTTATTGGTTTTTTAGTTCAAGCAATTGTTTTAATAATGTTGATAAGGATTTTTGGTCCGGCTTAAATTGGAAAAATTGTTTTTGAAGTATAGCAAGAATCACAAATTTTATATCCATGTTTAATTAAATTTTGGTAAACACTTTCCTCTTCTTTTTTGCATTCTTCACATATATTGTTAAATTCCTCGGTCAAATAACTTCACCTATATACTTTGGATTTGACACGCTGGTTGTCATCCAACAATTTTTTAATTCTCCTTCAAGTAAAACTTTTTCCACCTGCCACATGTAGTAGTATTTTTCTTTGTTTTTTGTTAACACAATAACTTTGAATACTGATATATCTTCCTTTTCTTTTAATATTGTTATTTCAGTATTCTCATGACTTATTAAAATTTTATAGTTTTCTCCATAGATCATTTCTTTAAATTTATCTAAAGGTCCTGTAATTTTTTTATTATTAGGATGTGCAAATTCCCAAGTTTGTTCAATGCCAGCATCCTTATAGGGTTTATTGTTATCTTTTAATGAATTCAATTGAATCATAAGAACATCAAAAGGTTTAAGATTTGAATTTGGTTTAATCAAATCTGCACTTGAGATGCTTGTAAAAAGAAAAAAGAAAACTATTAGTTTAAGTAGAACTCTCATTATTTGTTTTCAGCTGGTTTTAATTTTCCATCTTCGTACTTAGCGGGCGAATATTTTGTATTTGGGTCAAAACCTCCATAGAATCTTAAAAATCCTAAAGCTATTAAGAGCAGAATCAGGCTGGCAATAGACAATTTTGCTACTGGAATTTTTTTATTTTCAAGTTTTCTAAGCCAAGAATAGAAAAAGTAGAGACCAAAAGGACCAACAATTGCTAGTAAAAGTATAATTTTTTTTATCATAAAAATCTAACTTGACGTATCATAAGCTTATATTTAGAAATTTACCTTATTTATTTATGAAATCAAAAACAAAAGTGGTTGTCATTGGAGGTGGGGCGGTTGGCACAAGTATGCTTTACCACCTTGCAAAAAAAGGTTGGTCCGACGTTGTTCTAGTTGAAAGAAAAGAGCTAACATCTGGATCTACCTGGCATGCTGCTGGATTACTACCACTTTTTAATATGAGTTATTCAGTAGGCCAACTGCATAAATATGCAGTAAATCTTTACAAAACTTTAGAAAAAGAAACAGGAAAAAATGTTGGTTTCAGCGTTGTTTCCAATATTAGATTAGCAAGCACAAAAGATAGAATGGATGAGTACCATCAATATGCAGGAGTTGCTCAAACCATTGGAGTTGATTATAAATTCCTGACTCCTGATCAAGTAAAAGAAATCTGGCCATTGTGCAATACTTCAGATTTAATTGGTGCTATTCAACATCCAGAAGATGGATATATACAGCCTGCTGATTTAACACAAGCTCTTGCGACAGGCGCAAGAAATAGAGGAGCTGAAATTTATAGAAATACAACAGTTATTGGAATCAAACAAACAAAGAATGGATGGGTGGTAGAAACTGACAAAGGTTCGATTGAATGTGAACATGTAGTTTCGTGCTCAGGAAATTTTGCACGACAAACTGGTAAAATGGTTGGATTAGAAATTCCAGTTATACCTGTAGAACATCAATATATTGTAACTGAACCTCATCCAGAAATTGTGAAAAGAAAGAAAGAAGGTAAACCAGAAATGGGAGTACTTAGAGATAGCGACAGCAGATGGTACATGAGAGAGGAAGCCGGAGGTTTTATACTAGGACCTTATGAAGATGGAGCACCTTGTTGTTATGTAGATGGACCGTCAAAAGATTCAGAGTATGAATTATTTCAGGAAGATTTAGAAAGATTAGGCCCTCATATAGAAGGAGCCATTCATCGTGTACCAGCTTTTGCGGAAGTTGGAGTTAAAAAAGTTTATAATGGAGCAATTTGTTACACACCAGATGGAAACCCAATAGTTGGACCAGCCTGGGGGTTAAAAAATTTTTGGATTAATGAAGGACATAGTTTTGGAATTACAGCAGCAGGTGGGGCTGGATGGCAACTTGCAGAATGGATTATAGATGGAGAACCAACGATTGATATGCTTGGTGTAGAGCCAAGAAGATATGGAGACTATTGTTCTAAAGCATATTTAAAAGAAAAAAACGAAGAAGCTTATAGAAACGTTTTTGTCATTCATTATCCAGATGAAGAAAGAGAAGCTGCAAGACCTTTAAGACAAGCTCCATGTTATGACAGAATGAAAAAATTAGGAGCAGTGTTTGGTCAAAAATTTGGATGGGAGAGACCAAATTTTTTTTCAGTAGATGGAATGGAACAAAAAGATGATTGGTCATTTAGAAGATCTAAATGGTTTAAAGCAGTTGAAAAAGAATGCAAAAATGTAAAAGAAAATGTAGGTCTTTTAGATATGTCTGCATTTGGGAAATGTAGAATTAAAGGACCTGGGGCAGAAAAATTCCTTGATTATTTGGTTGCTAATAAACTTCCAAAAAAAATTGGGAGAGTTAATTTATGTCACGCCCTAAATACCAAGGGAGGTGTGCATTCTGAATTTACAATAATGAAAGAAGCAGAAAATAGTTATTATTTAGTTTCTGCAGGAGCCTTTCAAAGGTTAGATCATGATTGGATACAAAAATGGATGCCAACAGACGGTTCAGTTCAATTTGAAAATTTAACAAATGCAATGGGTGTGTTAGTGGTTGCGGGCCCAAAAGCAAGAGAACTAATGAAGAAAGTCTCTAAAGATGATTTTTCCAATGAAAATTTTAAATGGTTAAGTTCTAAAAAAGTAGATATTGGTTATGCTCCGTGCACAGCAATAAGAGTAAACTTTGTAGGAGAGTTAGGATGGGAACTTCATCATCCAATTGAATATCAAAATCACATATTCGATAAATTAATAGAACATGGAAAAAATTTTAACCTCAAGCCTTTCGGAATTCGAGCCATGAATAGTTTGAGAGTTGAAAAATCTTATAAATTAGTTGGAACAGAGTTATCAATTGAATACTCACCTTATGAATCGGGCTTAGATAGATTTATACATCCAAACAAAGGAAATTTTATTGGTTTAGAATCTTTAAACAAATGGCGAGAAAAGGGTTTTCAAAATAAATTAGTAACGATGGAAATACATAATATTACTGACGCAGATGTATTGGGAAACAATCCAATTTACGAAAATGGGAAAGTTGTTGGAAGAGCAACAGGAGGAGATTTTGGCTTTAGATTAAATAAATCAATAGCTTTAGGGATGGTTAAACCAGAGCTTGCGACAACAGGGCAAAAATTAAAAATTGATATTCTAGGCAAAATGCACGACGCTACTATTTTGGATGAAAGCCCATATGATCCAGAAAATAAATTATTAAGAGCATAAAGAAATGAAAATTTTAGTAGCAGTAAAAAGAGTAATTGATTACAACGTTCAAGTTAGAGTTAAAGAGGATAATACGGGTGTGGTAACCGAAAATGTTAAAATGTCCACAAATCCTCCTGACGATAATGCCATTGAGGAAGCTGTCAAAATAAAAGAATCTGGTAAGGCAAAAGAAGTAGTAGCAATTACAATTGGTGAAGAAAAAGCACAAGAAACAGTAAGAAAAGCTTTAGCCGTAGGAGCAGATAGAGGAATTCATGTCAGGACAGACGGTGTTGTTGAGCCCTTAGCAGTATCAAAAATTCTTAAAAAAATTGTTGAAAAAGAAAATCCAGATTTGGTTTTTATGGGAAAGCAGGCAATTGACGATGATTGTAACCAGACGGGACAAATGTTAGCTGCATTATTAAATTGGCCACAAGCAACTTTTGCTTCAAAAATTACAGTCAAAGAAAAATTACTTGAAGTGATAAGAGAGGTTGATGAGGGTTTAGAAACAGTAGAAGTAAATATTCCTGCAGTAGTTACATGTGATTTAAGATTAAATGAACCCAGGTATGCCTCATTACCAAATATAATGAAAGCAAAGAAAAAGCCTTTAGAGCAAATTAATTTTTCTGACTTGGGTGTTGATATAAAATCAAAAATAGAACAAATAAAAGTCGAAGATCCACCAAAAAGAAAAGGGGGAATTAAAGTATCTAGTGTTGCTGAATTAGTTCAAAAATTAAAAAATGAGGCAAAAGTAATTTAATGTCGGTATTATTAATAGCGGAGCACAACAACAAAGAGGTAAAACCGTTTACTTTAAATGCTATAACAGCAGCTACTCAAATAGATAAAGATCTTCATATTTTAGTTATAGGAAACAAAGCGGACTCAGTAGCAAAATCTTTATCAGAAGTTCCTAATGTAAAAAAAATTATTCATATAGACAATGAAATTTATGAAAATTATTTGGCTGAAAACTTTACTCCCATAATTGTGAAATATGCTGAAAGTTATTCACACATTCTTTGTTCAGCTAATACGTTTGGAAAAAATTTAATGCCCAGAGTTTCCGCTCTTTTAGATATATCTCAGGTTAGTGATATAATAAAAGTGATATCTTCGGATACTTTTTTAAGACCAATTTATGCAGGAAATGCTTTGGCAACCATTAAAAGTACAGATAAAAAAAAATGTATAACAATAAGACCTACGTCTTTTGATCCCGCTCCTACTTCAGGTGGATCAGCAGAAATAGTTAAAGGAGAAGCTAAAGAATCTTTTCAAAAAATAAAGTTTATTAAAAGAGAAGAAGTTAAATCAGATAGACCCGAGCTCGGGACAGCAAGAGTTGTTATCTCTGGCGGTAGAGGAATGCAAAAAGCAGAAAATTTTAAACTAATCACAGCTATAGCTGATAAATTAAATGCAGCAGTTGGTGCCTCAAGAGCAGCTGTGGACGCTGGATATATAAGTAACGATCATCAAGTGGGACAAACAGGAAAAGTTGTTGTTCCAGATTTGTATATTGCAGTAGGAATATCAGGTGCTATACAACATTTAGCTGGAATGAAAGAAAGTAAAGTAATAGTAGCAATAAATAAAGATGGAGAAGCTCCCATTTTTAGTATAGCTGACTATGGCTTAGAGGCAGATCTATTCGATGCATTGCCTAAATTTTTAGAAGAGTTAAATAAACTCAACACTATTCAAAAATAAAAGGTTTGATATAGTCCTCATATGCCAAGAGAAGTAATGGGATATGATGTAGTAATTGTTGGAGCAGGTCCAGCAGGACTATCGACAGCTATTAAACTAAAACAAATCGATACTAACATTAGTGTATGCATATTAGAAAAGGGATCTGAAGTTGGGGCACATATTTTAAGTGGCAATGTTTTTGAAACAAAAGCACTTGATGAACTTTTACCAAAATGGAAAGAAGAGGGAGCTCCTGTAAAAAATAAAGTTTCTAAAGAAAGATTTTTATTTTTGGGAAAAAATAATTCTCTAAACTGGCCAACTTGGCTTTTACCTTCAGTGCAAAAAAATCATAAGAATTATATAATTAGCCTGGCAAACCTCTGCCGCTGGTTAGCTGAACAAGCAGAAAAATTAGGGGTGGAGATATTTCCAGGTTTTCCAGCGAGCGAAGTACTTTACAAAGAAGATGGTTCAATTAAAGGTGTGGCCACTTTAGATATGGGTTTAGATAAAGACGGAAACAAAAAAGAAGGATATCAAGAAGGTATGGAGTTACATGCAAAGGTCACAGTTTTTGCAGAGGGTTGCAGAGGCCATTTAGGTAAGCAGCTAATCAAAAAATATGAATTAGATAAGGGAAAAAATCCCCAACAATATGGAATTGGTTTTAAAGAAATTTGGGAAGTTAACGAAACTCAACATGAAGAAGGACTAGTCATGCACACAGCTGGATGGCCACTTGATAACAAAACCTACGGGGGTAGCTTTGTTTATCATGCAGAAAATAAACAAATTTATATAGGTTATGTTATTGGTCTTGATTATAAAAATCCCTATCTATCCCCCTTTGATGAATTTCAAAGATTTAAAACGCATAAAGTTATTAAAAAAATGCTGGAAGGTGGAAAAAGGATAGCATTTGGTGCAAGAGCTTTAATAGAGGGAGGGATTCAGAGTCTTCCAAAAATGTATATGCCCGGTGGTTTATTAATTGGTTGTGATGCTGGAACTTTAAATATGCCAAAAATTAAAGGATCTCACACAGCCATGAAAAGCGGAATTATCGCGGCCGAAACTATAATAGAAAATTTAAAAAATAAAAAAGATTTATCAATTTATGAAGAAAAATTTAAGACAAGCTGGGCTTATAAGGAATTGTATGCTGCCAGAAATGTAAAACCCAGTTTTAGCTGGGGCTTATTATTAGGAATTATTTATACTGGTTTAGATCAAATATTATTTAGAGGAAAATTGCCATTTACTTTAAAACATAAACATGCAGACCATGAGTCTCTAAAACCTGCAAAAGAAATGGAAAAAATTAATTATCCAAAGCCAGATTGTAAAATTACCTTTGATAAAACTAGTTCAGTTTTTTTAACTGGGACAAATCATGTTGACAATCAACCAGTCCATTTAAAATTAAAAGATTCTAATTTACCAATTAATTTTACATTAAAAGAATATGATGAACCAGCACAAAGATATTGTCCTGTTGGTGTGTACGAAATTCAGAATGAAAAATTTGTTATTAATTCACAAAATTGCATTCATTGTAAAACTTGTGATATTAAAGAACCATCCCAAAATATTACATGGGTAGTTCCAGAGGGTGGTGGCGGTCCAAAATATGGAAACATGTAATCTAAATGAAGAGATTAATATTTATAATTTTACTACTATTTTTAAATCAAAATAGCTTAGCAGAAACTGCTTTTAAAGATTTACAAGATAAAAAAACTTCATATTTAGATTTTGTTCTTACGAAAATAGAAAGTAGATTAGTGCAAAGACATAATTTGCTAGGAACTCAAATGATGCCCGTAAGAATTCAATTCCAAAACGTGGGATCTCAGGTAGATTTTTTTTCAAAAGAATCAAAAATTGTAATTTCTATTAGAGGTGTAATGGATAAAAATAGATATTCAAAAAAAAAATATATACCTAAATTAACTGATTGTAATATATTAAGAAATATCCTTCTTTACGGTAAACAAGGTTACCATTTAATTTTAAAAAAACGTAATAAATTTCTTACCGACTCAGATATGAAGGATATTTTTATTAGCAGATTTCTTAACAATTTAACTTTATCAGATGAAGAAAAAATTTATATTACAGAAAATACATTTGCTAGAGTACAAATAATTGATCCAGTAAGAGGTAATGACGTTTTTTGTTCTGGAAATATTGCTAAAGAACTAAATTAAGATAAATCAATTGCATATTTTTTTAGAAGTTCTAAAGGAATTATTTCAAGAGTTTTATAATTAGTTTTTTTTAAATAAACCTTACAAGCAGTACCAGCTTTGATGGATTCAGCGAAGGTACCAGCACAAACACACCAACTATTTCCATCTTTTAATCCTGGAAAATCTAACTCTGGATGTGGTGTAATTAAATCGTTACCAGCTTTTTTTGCCCATTCTAAAAATTTTGTCGTAACTTTAGCACAAACTGTATGTAAACCATGATCATCTTCGTTTGTATTACAACAACCATCTCTAAACCAGCCTGTTACAGGGTCAGTTGAGCATGGTTCAAGCTTTTCTCCCAAAACATTTTTTTGAAAATTTTCACTATTCATTATAACTCAGTTGGATTAGGTTCATCTTTGTAAACTTTTTTTGGATCAAAAATTTTTTCTTTTTCCTCAAAATTAATTTCAATTTTTTTTGTATTGTCAATTTTTCCCAATGGTATTGATCTATAAAAACATGATTTATATCCAACATGGCAACTTGCTCCATCACCAATTTCTACAGAAATCCAGATCGAATCTTGGTCATCGTCAATTCTCATTTCTTTTATTTTTTGCACAAATCCACTTACTTGGCCTTTATGCCAAATTTTTTTTCTTGATCTGCTCCAGTAATGGGCTTCTTTAGTTTCTATTGTTTTTTTTAGAGCTTCGTCATTCATGTACCCATGCATCAATACAGAACCTGTTTGAAAATCGGTTGTAACAACAGGAATTAACCCATTTTTATTGAATTTAGGGGCTAAATACTTGCCTTCTTCAACTGCTACTATATTATCTCTTTTTTTAAACATAAATTATATTATACAGGTATTTAAAATAATAACGAATATAATAACATGAAATTAGTTAAAGATATTGAACAGGTACAAAAAGAAGATAATAAAATATCAGATGAAAAAGCTGAAGAGGCTGTAAGAACTATTATAAAATGGATAGGTGAGAACCCAGAAAGGGAAGGCTTAAAGTCTACACCAAAAAGAGTTGTTAAAGCCTTCAAGGAATATTTCCATGGATATAGTGTGGATCCTTCTCGCTTTTTAGTAAAAACTTTTACAGAAGTTGAGGGTTATGATGATATGGTTATTGAAAAAAACATCAGTATTAGAAGTCACTGCGAACATCATATGGCTCCGATAGTTGGGGTTGCTCATGTTGCGTATATTCCATCAAATAAAGTAGTTGGGTTAAGCAAGTTGGCGCGAGTAGTGGAAACTTATTCAAAAAGACTACAAACACAAGAACGTTTAACAATGCAAGTAGCTAAATTAATTATGGAAGTGCTAAAACCAAGAGGAGTCGCTGTAACTATTGATGCAACTCATCAATGCATGACTGACAGAGGTATAAAAAAGGAGAATACTACTACAGTGACAAACTATTTTCTTGGTGTGTTTAAAGAAGATTTAAGTTTTCAAAATCGTTACTTAAGATATATTAATAAAGAATAACGCTTATTAATAATTAGCCTTAAATATTTAAATGAGTGAAAAGTTTAAAGCAATAGTATTGAACCAATCCGATGAAAAATTTTCTAGAGAGATACAAAATCTAGACAAAGGCTTTTTTAAAACTGGCGATGTATTCGTAAAAATAGATTATTCAAGCTTAAACTACAAAGATGCTTTAATTTTGAAAAATGGAGGAAAGCTCGTAAAAGAGTATCCCCACATACCTGGTATAGATTTTGTAGGCAAGGTTGTAGAAAGTGAGTCAAAAAATTTTACACCAGGAGACGAAGTTGTTTTAACAGGATGTAGAGTTGGAGAAATTTATCCTGGAGGGTATTCCCAATTTGTAAAAGTAAAAAGTGAATTATTAGTAAAAAAACCAAAGTTAATTTCAAGTAAAAATGCCATGATACTGGGCACTGCTGGTATTACTTCTCTACTTTGTGCTTTTGCAATAAAAGCACGAGAAGAATTATTTTTGGGTGAAAAAGTAAAAGATGTTTTAGTAACAGGAGCAACAGGAGGAGTTGGTTGCATTGCAGTTATGGTTTTATCTAAAATGGGTTATAATGTTACAGCAGCGACAGGAAAAAAAGATAAAGAAGATTTTTTAAAAAAATTAGGAGCAGTGGCCGTTATTGATAGAAAAGAACTTGATGTTGAAAGTCGACCTTTAGACAAAGGACTTTGGGATGGTGTAGTAGATACAGTTGGAGGAAAAATATTAGCAAAAGCTATTTCGAATACTAAGCCCAATGGAATTGTTGCTGCATGCGGATTAGCATCTAATTATAAACTTAATACTACAGTAATGCCTTTTATTATAAGGGGTGTTAAGTTGTGGGGAATAGATTCCGTAATGATTAGTAAAAAAAGAAGAGAATTTATATGGTCTCAAGTAGCTAATCTTGTTGATTTTAATCTTTTAGAAAAAAATGTTAAAGTGGTTAATTTAGAAGAATTATTAAATGTTTTTCCAAGCATGTTAAAAGGAGAGACTTCTGGTAGAATTCTAATTGATCCGAATAAATAAAATATGGACTGGGATAAACTTAAAATATTTCATGCTGTAGCAGAAGCGGGAAATTTTACTAAAGCAACATATGCATTAAATCTAAGCCAATCTGCGATCAGTAGACAAATCCAATCTTTAGAACTAGAACTTAAAACCCAACTTTTCGAAAGACATGCTAGAGGATTGTCTTTAACGGAAAATGGAGAATATTTATTTAAAACTGCTCGCGAAGTAATTTCTAAGTTAAAAGATGTTGAGTCTGCTTTAATTGACAAAAAAGATAAACCTAGCGGAAAGCTCACAGTTACTACCTTTGTAAGTTTTGGAACAACTTGGCTAACTCCAAGAATTCAAGAGTTTATGAAATTAAATCCAGAAATGGAAATAGAATTAGTTTTTGATGATAAAGAATTAGACCTAAGTACTCGGCAGGCGGATATTGGTATTTGGGCGAGAAGACCTAAAAAATTAAATTATATACAAAAAAAATTAATTGATATTAATTATCATATATATGGATCAACCAAATATCTTGAGAAGCATGGTCATCCGAAAACTGTTTCTGAGCTAAACAAACATAAATTTATTTCTTATGGAAAGGGAGCTCCTTCTCCAGTTTTTAATCCTGATTGGGCTTTAAAACTTGGTTTAAAAGATAATAAAAAAAGAAAACCAGTTATGAAAGTAAATAGCGTATATGGCTTGTTACTTGCTGTACAAAGTGGTGTCGGTTTAGCTGCGCTACCAGATTATATAACTGTATCTGTTCCAAATATTGTAAAAGTTTTACCCAATATTGAAGGACCAAAAACCGAAGCTTATTTTGTTTATCCTCAATCACTTAAAGACACAGCCAGAATAATAGCTTTCAGGAATTTTCTTTATTCTAAAGTTAGTGAGTGGGAATTTTAGTATTACTTATGTGTTTCAGTTTTAATTTTTAAAACTGCGCCTTCTTCTATCATTAAAGTTTTTTGGTTTAATACGCCTTCAATATTTCCAGTTTTTCTTATTTTAATTTTTTCAGAATTTACATTGCCTTTCATTAGGCCTCCTATTGAGGCATTTTTAGACTCAATGTTTCCTGATATATTTGAATTTTGATGAGTTATAACCTCATCTGCTTTGATATCACCGTTAATTTTTGCATCTAAAATTATCTTGTCTTTTTCTATTAAATCACCTTCAATAGAAATATCAGACAAAAGTATTGAATTTTTATCGCCTGTCATTTTGCTCCTATACAACTAATCATATACATAGAAAGGATAACCTCATACACACTTTTTAGTTGAAATAGGTGCGTCAAATTGATATTAGTAATCATTATCATTGAAAATGATTTGCAATATCAATAAACATTGTTTTTATTAATAACAATAAACAAAGGTGAAATGATGAGAAAAATATTATTAACGATTTGTGCTTTTTTTACTTTTTTTAGTATTTCAAATGCAAATGAAGTAAATATTTTTAGTGCAAGACATTATGATTCGGATATCCAGCTGTATGAAAAATTTACAAAAAAGACTGGAATTAAAGTAAATGTAGTATCTGGAAAAGACAAAGCTTTACAAAAAAGAATAACAGAAGAGGGAAAAGATTGTATAGCTGACCTTTATATTACGGCTGATGCTGGAAGACTAGGTGCATTTCAAGCAAAAGGCATGTTCCAAAGAGGTGCAAGCTCTAAAGCTGTGAAAGCAGCAGTTCCTAAAAATTTTAGAACAGCATATTGGACAGGAATAGCTAAGAGAGCGAGAATAATTTATTATTCCCCAGAAAGAATAAACGCAAGCGATTTACAAGGAATGACTTATGAAGGTTTAGCCGATCCAAAATGGAAAGGTAAAGTAGTTATAAGAAAATCAAATAACGTTTATAACCAATCTTTAGTAGCATCCTTGATTGCAAATAATGGAAAAAAAGCAACTGCGGAATGGGCAAAAGGTGTAGTAGCTAATATGGCTAGAGACTCTAAAGGAAATGATAGAGCTCAAATTTTAGCTGTAGCAGCGGGCGAAGCAGATCTAGCAGTAGCTAATACTTATTATTTGGCTTTAATGTTGTCAGGAAAAAAAGGAGCAGAACAACAAGCTGCCGCTAAAAAAGTTAAACCCTTCTTTCCAAATCAAGATGGAAGAGGGACTCACATGAACATTAGCGGTGGAGGAATTTTAAAATATGCTCCAAACAAAGCTAATGCAATTAAACTTCTTGAGTTTTTATTAACTAAAGAAGCACAAGAGCATATAGTTAATAATACATTTGAATATCCAATGATTGAAGGGGTGGAGCCACATAAGTTAGTAGTTCAAATGGGATTAGGTTTTAAGCAAGACTTAAAAACTAAAGTTTCCTCATATGGAAAAAAGCAAGCTGACGCTTTAGAAGTTATGTTAGCAGCAAAGTGGAAATAATATTTTATTATTTACACTAATGGATGTGCCTATTATCTATTCCTCTAAGTAGTTTAGTAGGCACATTTATTTTAGAGGAGTGAAATGATAAATTTTAAGAAAATAAATATATGGTATTTTAGTACCTTTTTTATATCTGCAATTGTAGCTATTCCCATTCTAACTGTTTTTAGCAGTTTTTTTGAAACAACCAGTAACTACTCATTAATACTTAAGGATACTTTTCTTTATGAATATATCTTTAATTCGATTGTTCTTTTGTCAGGAGTTTTATTTGTAACTTTTTTTATTGGCGTTGGATGTGCTTACGTAGTTTCTTTTTATAAATTTCCTGGTGTAAATTTTTTTAAATGGGCTCTTATATTATCTTTTGCTGTACCAGCATATATATATGCTTACTCACTAACAGCTTTTTTTGAAAATTATGGGACAGCTTTTTCTATATTTAAATTTTTTTTTGGTGAAGGTGACTATAATTCTTTTATTCCCAAGTTTGATGGAATGCTAGGAGCTATTATATCTATTTCATTTTCTTTGTTTGGATATGTTTATGTTTTATCGAGAGCCTCATTTCATTACCAATCTCAAAATTTAATTGAATTGGGAAAAAACCTTGGTTTTTCTAAAAAGAAATCATTTTTTAAAATAATTCTACCATCAGCTAGACCAGCTATAGTAGCCGGTCTTTCACTAGTAGCCATGGAAACACTATCAGATTTTGGTTCAGTTTCCTTTTTTGGAGTATCAACTTTGACGACTGGAATATATAATGCATGGACATCTTTTGATGACCTTACATTAGCTAATAGACTTTCATTTTTCTTATTAATTTTTATTCTTTGCTTGTTTATTTTAGAAAATTTCTCTAGAAAAAAAGCACAATATCATTCTCCTTCTAAAGATGGATTTAAATCAAGATCTTTAATTCAGTTAACTGGATATAAAGCATTATTTGTTTTTACTTTTTGTTTTTTAATTTTTTTCATTAGTTTTTTATTCCCAATTTTACAAATGCTTTATTGGACGGTTATTTTTCCAAAACACCTTTTTGATTTGAACATATTTGATTTGTTAAAAAATACAGTTTTGTTAGTATTTTTGTCCTGTTTAGTTTTGATTTTTTTAGCCTTTGTTTCCAACTATGGAAGTAGAGTTTCAAAAAGTAAATTTCTTGAAATTCTTACAACTTTTTCAGTATCTGGTTATGCTATACCTGGAGTAATCCTTGCTGTGGCATTTATATCTTTTATCTCATGGTTTGATAATAATGTTGTTAGCTTATTATTTATAAAAACAATTAAACCAATTTTTATAGGATCCATTTTGGGCTTAGTTTTTGTTTACTTTATTAGATTCTACTCATTAGCATGCAATGGTATTAAATCTGGATATTTAAAAATAAATTACTCAATAGACGAGAGTTCTTACTTGCTGGGTTATTCTAAATTTAAAACATTTACAAATATACATTTACCATATTTAAAAAACTCCGTATTTTTAATAGGAATTTTAATTGCGATTGAAATTATAAAAGAGTTACCAATTACTCTTATAATGAGACCTTTTAATTTTGAAACTTTTGCTACCACAGCATATATTTTTGCTTCACAAGATTTACTGGAAGCTGCCGCTGCGCCATCTTTATTTCTTATTGCCATCTCGAGTGCATTTATTTTAATCACGTCTAGGTATATACTTAAGGATTAATTTTTTATGACAAATAATTTTTTAGAAATTCATAATGTTACTTTTAAAGCTGGTAACAAAGCTAAAGTAAATAATCTTTCCTTAAATATAGAAAAAGAAGGAGATATTATATGTTTACTTGGTCCTTCTGGAATTGGAAAAACTACAATGTTAAGAACTATTGCAGGATTAGAAAAAATCCATTCAGGAAAAATTATACTAAAAAATAAAATTCTATCTTCAAATGATACTCATATTGAGCCAGAAAATAGAAATATTTCACTTTCATTTCAAGACAATTGTTTATTTCCTCATTATACTGTTTTTCAAAATATAGAGTTTGGTGCAGCTCAGAATAAAAAAACAAAAAAATATTTAAATGCGAATGAAATAATAAATTTTCTTAATTTAGAACATGTAATGGATAAATTTCCCCACGAAATTAGTTCCGGCGAGGCTCAAAGAGCTTCGTTAGCACGATCTCTACTTACTAAACCTGATTTATTACTATTAGATGAACCTTTGTCTAATGTTGATCAGAGCTTTAAAGAAGAAATTCAGGTTAAATTAAAGAAAATTTTAACTGAATTAAAAATAACGACCATCATTGTTACTCACGACTCTTATGAGGCTTTTTACTTAGGAACAAAGTGCGGAATTATTTTAAATGGACAGCTTAAACAATACGACGATCCGTATAATGTTTACCATTTTCCAAACTCAATTGAGGTGGTCAACTTTTTAAATAGAGGAATTTTAATTCCAGCCAAAGTAACAGGCGAAAATAGCCTTGAAAACGAAGACCTAGGAACTATAAAGGGTAATTTTATTAAGCACTATCCCAAAGGATCTGACGTTCAG
The DNA here is from genome assembly GCA_902589795.1 of uncultured Pelagibacteraceae bacterium. Classification (GTDB taxonomy): domain Bacteria; phylum Pseudomonadota; class Alphaproteobacteria; order Pelagibacterales; family Pelagibacteraceae; genus AG-414-E02. The sequence goes on from CACIUJ010000001.1 coordinate 84,915, forward strand.
CTTTTATTGCAACCGGAAGATTTAGAACATGATGATAAAAGTAATTTAAAATTAGAAGTAGTGGATAGAAAATTTAGAGGAACAAATTTTATTTATACGCTTAAGACATTAAACAATTTGTTAATACCAGTCTTTGTTCATTCTCATCATATTCATCAGCATGAAGTTGATGAAAAATTTGGAATAAAAAGACCAATTAATATTGATCATATAGTTTGTTTTTAAAATGAAAAAAATTTTAATTATATTTATTGTTAGTTTGTTTTGGTCTAATAATGCTAATGCTGGAAAAGGTGATGTTTGCGCAGCAATGGAACCTTATAAACTTTATCTCTTTGCAAATTATGATAAGACAGCTGTAACCAAAACTTTGTTTGATAAAAATTTAGATAACGACGCAGCATTTGAAGAGCTATCTAATTTATTAAATTAAAGTTTAGATTGTTGCTTACACAATAAGAGATTGATACTATAACGATATTTTAGGGGGGTGTCCGAGTGTGGACTGAGAATATACCCTAAGAACCTGACCGGTAATTCAGTGAGGGAGAATTGGAACAGTTATATTTTATAAATCAGAATACAGCTTTAATATTAGTTCTATTAACAAGTTTATTTTTTGCTGCTATTGGTATTTTTTATTCTAAAAAATATCGTGGATATTCAAATTATCTTACTGCTGGAAGAAAGATAGGAACGTTATCTTTAACTACTAGCTTAGTTGCTTCAGCTTTAGGTGGATGGATATTATTTGGTCCATCCTCTGCGGCAACGTGGGGAGGCATAGGATCAGTAATCGGGTATTCTTTAGGAACTGCATTTCCAATGATTGCGCTAATTTATTTAGGAAAAAAAATAAGAAAAAATTTTCCTACAGGAATTACGTTCACCCAATTTATTTTTTATAAAATAGGAAGAAATTTATTTAAATTTATAATTTTATTAAGCATTTTTTACATGTTTATTTTTTTGTGCGCAGAGATTACTGCGGTATCAATGTTAATAAATTATATTTCTGGTTCACCGTTATGGATAACAGCTGCTTTAGTAATAGCAACTACTTTAGTTTATACTTTGTACGGAGGGTTACGAGCTTCAATACTTACTGATAACTTTCAATTTTTAATTGTCATGATTTTATTATTATTTTGTATGTACAATATATTTGCTTCCGGTTTTATATCTTATGAAGATGTAATGAATAAATCTGATAATTTATTAAGTAGTAAATATATTCCTAATTACACAGCTGGAATAACTTTTTTCATAGCTGTAGCTGCGACAAACCTTTTTCATCAAGGTAATTGGCAGAGAGTTTTTGCTGCAAAAAATTATGAAGTATTAAATAAAAGTCTTAAGCTATCATTTTTAATCATTATTCCTGTTGTTTTTTTTATGGGAATTGTGGGAATAATTGCGATTTCTGCTGATAGTAAAGTAAATCCCGACTTAGCTTTTTTTTCTATATTATTAAAAAGTAAATCAAAATTTCTGTATATGGCAATAATTATTTTGGCAATATCGTTAACGATTAGTACAATTGATACATTAGTGAATGCCATTTCAAGTTTAATTGTTGTAGATGGAAAAAAAATAAATAAAAATTTAAAATTCCCAAATACTTTAGTTATTTTCTTATCAATTATTGCTTTTTTTGTAGCATCAAAGGGATTTAGTATTTTATATTTATTTTTGCTAGCCGATCTTTTATGCTGTGCGGCAGTTTTTCCAGTTTTTTATGGTTTTTATAAAAAAAATTTAAAAGAAAAAGATTTAATAATATCCATTATAATAGGTTTATTTATAGGACTTTCACTTTTTCCAAGCCCTGATTTTTCAAAGAGTATTTTAGTGGGGACAATATTGCCATTTGATTTATTTCCTCAAATTGTATCAAATTCATTATTATTTTGGTCTTTTTTATTAGCCACACTTAGTCCAGTAATTGTTATAATGAGTTATGATTCCTTTAAAAGACGATAACCCAACTTCAAACAAGCCAATAATAACATATTTTTTAATTGGCTCATGTACTTTAATTTTTCTTATGCAATTTAGTTCTGAGGCATACCAAACTGGAAGACTTTTTTATTCTTATGGATTAATTCCTTCTGTCCTCATGAGTCATAATGAACTTCCTTTGGACCTATATGTCGTACCTTCATTCATAACTATTTTTACTTCTATGTTTATGCATGGTGGATTTATGCATTTAATAGGCAATATGCTTTATATGTGGATATTTGCTGACAATATTGAGGATAATTTAGGACCGCTAAAATTTTTAATTTTTTATTTATTGGCAGGAGTAGGTGCCGCAATGACACAAGTTTTGGTTGATACTCAATCACAAATTCCAATGGTAGGAGCAAGTGGAGCTATTGGAGGGGTATTGGGTGCGTATTTAATTAATCATCCTAAAGCTAAAGTATTAGTTCTAATACCATTTGGTTTTTTTAGTCAATTAATAAAAATTAAAGCTTTATATGTTTTAGGTTTTTGGTTTATTCTTCAATTTATTTCTAGCGGTGGAGGAGTTGCTTATGCTGCTCATATTGGAGGTTTTGTTTCAGGTATGATTTTGATATTATTTTTTAATAAAAAAAAGAGAATAAAAAAAATCTA
>CACIUJ010000002.1 GCA_902589795.1 uncultured Pelagibacteraceae bacterium
TCAAAAATATTTAAAAAAAAAAAGAATCAACAAAATTAAAGCTGCATAAAATGAAATTATATAAAAAAAACTTGAAAAAATTAATTAAAAACAATATTTATACGCCCAAACACGAACATGATGCATGCGGCGTAGGCTTTGTTGCTTGTACAGATGGAAAAAAATCAAGAAAAGTTGTTGAATATGGAATACAAGCTCTAAAAGCAGTTTGGCATCGTGGTGCAGTTGATGCTGATGGTAAAACAGGGGATGGGGCTGGAATACATATTGAAATTCCACAAGATTTTTTTATTGAAAGAATTCAAAATGCTGGTCGACAACATAACAAGGGAACAATTTGTGTTGGAATGATTTTTCTACCAAGAAATGATTATTCTTCTCAAGAAAAATGTAAAACAATAGTCGAAAATGAATTATTAAGTAAAAATTACTACGTCTATAGATGGAGACAAGTTCCTGTAAACACTAAGGTGCTCGGAATAAAAGCAGAAGTTAATAGACCTGAAATAGTTCAAGTAATTTTTAAATCAAATAACCCAAATATAAATGATGAAGATCTAGAGAGAGACTTATTTGTCATTAGAAAAAAGATAGAAAAACAATCCAACTTATTAAAATTAAAAGACTTTTACATATGTTCGTTTAGCTCTAGATCTCTTATTTATAAAGGGATGTTTTTAGCCGAAGCGTTATCTGAATTTTATCCAGATTTAATGGACAAAAGGTTTGTTTCAAGATTTGCAATTTTTCATCAAAGATATTCTACAAATACTTTTCCAAGCTGGGATTTAGCGCAACCTTTTAGAACATTAGCGCATAATGGTGAGATTAATACTATTAAAGGAAACACAAATTGGATGAAAATTCACGAGCAGGATATGAGTAGCAAGCTTTTTGAAGACATTGAGTTTTTAAAACCGGTAATAGGAATTGGAAACTCTGACTCTGCTGCTTTAGACAATGTATTTGAGCTGCTTGTTAGATCAGGAAAATCAGTTCCACTTACAAAGCTAATGCTTATTCCAGATGCATGGTCAAAAAGAAGAAAAACAGTTTCAAAATCTAATCAACAACTGTTTAATTTTTTAAATAGTACAATTGAACCATGGGATGGACCCGCAGCAATAGCAGCCACAGATGGTAAATGGATAATTGCAGCTCAAGATAGAAATGGATTGCGCCCACTAAGATATACAATTACTTCTGACAAACTTTTGTTTGCAGGTTCAGAAACAGGAATGATTCCATTTTCTAATAAAAAAGTTATTTTTAAAGGTAGACTGGGACCTGGCCAAGCTATTGCAGTTGATCTAGATAAGGGTCAAATTCATGATAGTAAAAGTCTTAAAAATCAAATTTCGAAAGACTATAAAAAATATAGTAAACAGATAATTGATTTAGATAAAAAATTTGGATCTGCAAAAGAAAAATTTATTTACAAAGGTGATGAATTAAGACGAAGGCAGTTTTTAGCAGGAATAACTATTGAAGATCTAGAGCTTATTTTACATCCAATGGTAGCAGACGCAAAAGAAGCAGTTGGATCTATGGGCGATGATACTCCAATTGCAGTTCTGTCAGATAGGTATAGACCTTTTTGTCATTTTTTTAGACAAAATTTTAGTCAAGTAACTAATCCGCCGATCGATTCTTTAAGAGAAAATGAAGTTATGAGTTTAAAAACTCGATTTGGTAATACTGGCAATATTCTTGATTTTGAAAACTTAACCAAAGATAATATTTATGTTTTAGAAAGTCCAATTTTATCAAATGCACAATTTGAAAAATTTTCATCCTTTTTTAAAAAAAGTATTAAGAAATTAGATTGTACTTTTAATATAAAGGAAAGTTTAAGAAAAAGATTAGACGAATTATGTTCCGAGGCAGAAATTTCTGTTCGAGAGGGAAAAAAACACTTAATTTTAAGTGATAAGGGCATAAATGAAAGCAAGGCATCTGTACCAATGGCACTTGCAATTGGTGCAATAAATTCAAGACTAGTGGAGCTAGGACTAAGAGGATTTGCCTCAATTAATGTTCAAACCGGGGAAGTTTTAGATACACATTCATTCGCAGTCTTATTAGGCGTTGGTGCAACAACAATAAATTCTTACATTGCTTTTGACTCAATATATCAGCGATATGAAAAAAAATTATTTGATAAAATTAGTTTTGAAGAGTGTATTAAACGATTCATAAAATCAGTAGATAATGGACTATTAAAAATAATGTCTAAGATGGGAATTTCGGTTTTAAGTGCGTATAGAGGTGGTTGCAACTTCGAAGCTGTTGGCCTAAGTAGGTCAGTTATTGCTAAGTATTTTCCAGGAATGACATCCAGAATATCAGGTATTGGAATTGTTGGAATAGAAAAAAAAATAAAAGAATTACATCAAAAAGTTTTTCAAAAGAATATATCAATCCTTCCCATAGGAGGTATTTATAAATATAGAAAAAATGGCGAAGCTCATCAATACCAGGGGAATACTATTCACATGTTGCAAAACGCAGTTACTATTAATTCTTATGATGCTTATAAAAAATATGCTCAAAGCATATATGATTTTAATATAATAAATTTAAGAGATCTTTTAGATTTTAAAAAATTAAGACAACCTATTGATATTAAGGAGGTCGAGGGCATAGAGAGCATAAGAAAAAGATTTGGTAGTGGAAGTATGTCGCATGGCGCATTATCAGCGGAAGCCCACGAAACTCTAGCTATAGGTATGAATAGAATAGGAGCTGCTTCTTGTAGCGGAGAAGGGGGAGAAGATTCTAGAAGATTTATAAAAAAAGCAAATGGTGATAGTGCAAATTCTAAAATAAAGCAGATAGCATCAGCTAGGTTTGGTGTAACTATTGAGTATTTGAATAATTGCAACGAAATAGAAATAAAAATTGCTCAAGGCGCTAAACCAGGGGAAGGTGGCCAACTTCCAGGTTTTAAAGTATCAAAAGAAATTGCAAAATTAAGACACTCAACTCCTGGAGTAACTCTAATATCACCTCCCCCTCATCATGATATTTATTCAATAGAAGATTTGGCTCAGCTTATTTATGATCTTAAACAATCCAATCCAAACGCAAGAGTTGGTGTTAAATTAGTAGCTTCCACGGGAGTAGGGACTATTGCAGCGGGGGTTGCAAAGGCAAAAGCAGATGTGATTTTAATTTCGGGACATTGCGGTGGCACTGGAGCCAGTCCACAGACCAGCGTGAAATATGTGGGCATACCTTGGGAAATGGGACTTACCGAAGTAAATCAAATTTTAACATTAAACAGTTTAAGACACAAAGTAACCTTAAGGACTGACGGAGGAATAAAAACAGGAAGAGACGTTGTTATTGCTGCAATGATGGGCGCTGAAGAATTTGGAATTGGTACAACTTCCTTAGTAGCCATGGGATGTATAATGGTTAGACAATGTCACTCCAATACTTGTCCAGTGGGGGTTTGTACACAAGATGAAAATTTGAGAAAAAAATTTAATGGTACTCCAGAAAAAGTTGTTAATTTATTTAGCTTTATCGCTGAAGAAGTCAGAGAAATATTAGCAAATCTTGGTTTTAAAAATTTGAATCAAATTGTGGGTAGAACCGATTTATTAAAGCAAGTAAGCAGAGGTGCTGCAGATTTGGATGATCTTGATCTAAGTCCCTTACTGGTTCAAGCTGATCCTGGTGAAAATAATAGATATTGCGAGTCTAATTTAATTAACAAAGTACCCTCAACTATAGATGAAAAAATATATAATGATATTAAAGATTTATTTGGTCAAAAAAATAAAATCGAATTAAGTTATGAAATTAAAAATACACATAGAGCTGTTGGAACGCGTTTATCACATTATATTTACAAAAAATTTGGAAATGAGAAAATAGAAAAAAATTCTATAATAATTAATTTATCAGGGTCTGCGGGACAATCATTAGGAGCTTTTAGCATTAAAAGTTTAAAACTAAATGTAATTGGTGATGCAAACGATTATGTTGGAAAAGGACTTTCTGGTGCAACAATTGTTATAAAGCCTCCCGAAGAAAGTAATTTAGTCAGTGACAAAAATACAATTATAGGTAACACGGTTCTCTATGGCGCTACATCAGGAAAACTTTTTGCTGCAGGACAATCCGGAGAGAGGTTTGCAGTAAGAAATTCTGGAGCTTTAGCCGTTATAGAAGGTTGTGACTCAAACGGATGTGAATACATGACAGGTGGTTCAGTAGTTATACTAGGAAAAGTTGGCGATAATTTTGGGGCAGGAATGACAGGAGGAATGGCTTTTGTTTATGATCCTATAAATGAATTTGATATGTATGTTAATCCAAGCTCAGTTATTTGGCAAAATCTCGAGACTACTTATTGGAAAAATTTTTTAGAAAATTTAATAAAAGAACATTTACAAGAAACAAGTTCAAAAATAGCAGGAAAAATTTTAGAAAATTTTGATGAAGAGTATAAAAATTTTAAACAAGTTTGTCCCAAAGAAATGCTTAACAAATTATCTAACCCTATATCTCTGAAAAAAAATATTTCAAAAGCAGTATAGTAGATCTAAATTTTTTCTACTAAAATTTTAAGCTCTGTAGCTAAAATTTTCAGATCAGCTTTTCTCGAAAGACTGTGATCACCATTATTTATTTTTATTAATTTTCTTTTTGATTTTTTAAACATTTTAAAAATTTTTTTTGAAAATTTAAAAGGAACAACTTCATCTTCCCCCCCATGCAGAAGAATAATAGGTATTTTTAGATTAATTTTATTTTTTAAAACTCTATTTTTTCTTCCATCAAATATTAATTGTTTAGTTAATGGATAATTATAATTTCCATTTTTTAGATAATAGATTTTTTTTGTTAGTATTGTTTTTTTTATTTCTTTATTAAACTTTTTCCACATCAATTCTTCTAGAAATTCTGGGGCTGAAGCAATTCCAATAAAACCTTTTAATTTTTTTTTAAAAGTTGAAAGCAAATTTAATGCTATCCAACTCCCCATGCTAGAGCCAATGAAAATAAATTTTTTACTATTTTTAGTTTTTGATCTAATCAAATTTTTTGCATCACTAGTCCATTTTGAAATATTGCCATTAATAAATTTTCCAGATGAGCTTCCGTGTCCGGAGTATTCAAATTTTAAAAAATTTACTTTTAGTTTTCTACAAATTCTTTGTAATGCCAATGGCTTTTTTCCAAGCATATCAGACATAAAACCATGAAAAAAAACTACTGTAATTTTGCTATTTTTATTAGCTAGTAAATAATTAATCTTTCTTTTTTCTGGTGTTAAAAAATATTTAGATCTTTTGTAACTCATTTGTCGTATATAATATTTTAAAAATATGAAAAAAAAAATAAAAGTTTTACAAGTAATTCCAAGGCTAGGCATGGGTGGAGCCGAAACCGGATGTTATGATTTAGCTCATTATTTGGATGAACAAAAATGTAAATCTTTTATTATTACTAGTGGAGGTCAATTACTTAAATATATCAATAAAAAAAAAGTTAAAGTCTTTAAATTGCCAGTTCACTCGAAAAATCCAATTTTAATTTTATTAAATGCAATTATTATTACATTTATAGTTTTAATCTATAACATAAACATTATTCATGCCAGGAGTCGAGCTCCGGCCTGGTCTTGTTTGTTGGTAGCAAAAATTACTAGAAGAAAATTTGTAACTACTTTTCATGGCACTTATAACTTTAGCAATAATATAAAAAAATTTTATAATTCGATAATGGTAAGATCAAATTTAGTTATAGCAGGTTCAAATTTTATTTTTTCTCATATAAATCAAAATTATGAAAAATATGTTGTAAATACAAAGAGAAAGCTTTTAGTAATTTTTAGGGGCATTAATACAAGTTATTTTCATAATAAAAAAATTATGCCCATTAAAGTTGATAAATTTTCCAGAGAACACAAAATTGATAGAAATAAATTTATTATACTAATGCCAGGTAGATTAACCCCCTGGAAGGGACAAAAAGTATTTATTGAAGCAATCAAAACTCTTTCTAAAAAAGAGGATATTTCTTCTTTAGAGGCTATAATACTGGGAAGTGAACAAGGAAGAAATATTTATAAAAAACAACTTGTTGCGCTAGTACAACAATATAGATTAAATAAAATTATTAAATTTATTGATCAATGTGAAGAAATGCCTATTGCGTATATGATTTCTAATGTTGTTGTTTCCAGCTCGATTGAACCTGAGGCTTTTGGCCGTGTAGCGGTTGAAGCCCAATCAATGGAAGTTCCAATAATTGCTAGTAATCTTGGGGGGTCGAAGGAAACAATAATTAACAACAAAACAGGTTTCTTGTTTGAAAGCGGTAATCAAAATGCCTTGGCCGAATCAATAGCAATGGTTATGAAAAAAGATTACAATTCACTTAAATCTATTGGTTTTGAAGGAAGAAAAAATGTGTTAAAAAAATTTGATGTTGATAAAATGTGTCAGACTACCTTTACTGAATATAAAAAATTGATAGAGTCATCATAATTCATGCCGGATATAAAACTTTCAAATGGTAAAAAGATTCCATTCACAAAAGAAATCGATGGTTTTGAAATAGCAAAAAAAATAAGCAAAAGTTTAGAAAAAGCTGCGTTAATAATGGAAGTCGATGGAGATTTAAAAGATTTAAGCCATTTAATAAAAAAAGATTCTACAGTGAAGATCATTACTTCTAAAGATCAAGAGGGATTAGATGCTATGAGGCATGATACTACCCACATCATGGCAATGGCAGTTCAAGAATTGTTTCCTGGTACAAAAATAGCTATTGGCCCGGCTATTAAGGACGGTTTTTATTATGATTTTTCTAGACAAGAACCATTTACTCTACAGGATCTAGAGAAAATTGAAAAAAAAATGAAAGAGATTGTTGAAAAAGATGAGTCTACAAAAAGAGAGGTGTGGGAAAGAAAAAAAGCAAAAGATCACTATAAAAAGATTGGAGAAAATTATAAAGTTGAACTTGTTGATAGCATACCAGAAGATCAGGAGGTTTCTATATATTATCATGGAAAATGGTACGATCTTTGTAGAGGACCTCACCTTTCATCTACTGGAAAAATAGGAAAATATTTTAAACTTACAAAAGTATCAGGAGCTTATTGGCGAGGTGATTCCAAAAACGAAATGTTACAAAGAATTTACGGGACATCATGGCCATCTCAAAAAGAACTTGATGAATATTTAAAGCGTCTTGAAGAGGCAGAAAAAAGAGACCATAGAAAACTTGGGAAAGAAATGGATTTATTTCATTTTAGAGAAGAAAGTCCTGGCTCAGTTTTTTGGCACCATAAAGGTTGGTCTTTATTTCAAACATTAGTTGATTATATGAGAATTAAACAAAAAAATGCAGGATATAGGGAAATCAATACACCAGAATTACTAGATAAATCTTTATGGGAAAAATCAGGACATTGGGAAAAATTTGGGGAACATATGTTTACTTCTGAAACGCCAGATGAAAAAGTTTTTGCAATTAAACCAATGAATTGCCCTGGATGTGTGCAAATATTTAATCAGGGACTTAAAAGTTATAGAGATTTACCACTCAAATACTCGGAGTTCGGTAAAGTTCATAGATATGAACCTTCAGGTGCATTACATGGATTATTAAGGGTTAGAGCTTTTACACAAGACGACGCTCATATTTTTTGCACAGAAGAGCAAATTACTGAAGAATGTTTATCTGTTACTAATTTAATATTAGAAATTTATAAAGATCTTGGTTTCGAAAATGTTTTATTAAAGTATTCAGATAGACCAGAAACGAGAGTTGGAGAAGATAAAGTTTGGGATAAATCTGAAGCAGCTCTATTAGAAGCTATAAAAAAATCAAAATTAAAATATGAAATCAATAAAGGAGAGGGAGCATTTTATGGACCCAAAATAGAGTTTGTGCTAAGAGATGCAATAGGACGCGATTGGCAATGTGGAACTTTACAAGTTGATTTAAATCTTCCTTCGCGACTTGGATCTACTTATGTTGCTAAGGATGGAACAAAAAAGGTTCCCGTCATGTTACATCGGGCTTTATTTGGTTCTCTAGAAAGATTTATAGGAATTTTAATAGAACATTACGCTGGTAAATTGCCATTATGGTTAGCCCCACTACAGGTGGTTGTTCTACCAATTGCGTCAGAATTTGACAATTATGCAAAAAAGATATTTGAACAATGCATTAAAGCAGGTATAAACACCGAAGTGGATTTAAAAAATCAAAAGATAAACTATAAGATTAGAGAACACTCTCTATCAAAAGTACCATTGTTACTTATTTGTGGTGAAAAAGAGGTTAAAGAGAAAAGTGTAACAATTAGAAGCCTTGGATCAACTAAACAAGAAACATTAAAACTTGATAAAGCTATCATAGAAATATCAAAAAAAAATAAACTACCAATAAATTAAGTGCCATATCAAAAAAATAATTATTATTACAGATCAAATAAACCAAAAGGTCCAAAGATTAATGAAAGAATACGAGCAAAAGAGGTTCAAGTAATAACTAATGATGGAAAAAATCTTGGTACACTCTCAACAAGAGAGGCTGTAGATCTTGCTAAACAACAAGGATTAGATTTAATAGAAATATCTCCAAACGCCAACCCACCAGTTTGTAAAATTATTGATATTGGAAAGTATAAATACGATTTACAAAAAAAAGCTAACAAAGCAAAAAAGAAACAAAAAATAATGAATTTAAAAGAAATAAAACTCAGACCAGTTACAGAAATTCATGATTATAATTTTAAGATTAAAAATGCACAAAGATTTTTAGAAAAAGGAGATAAAGTTAAATTTACAGTCAGATTTAAAGGTAGAGAAATGCAACATACTGATTTAGGCAGCAAATTGATGGACCGAATAATTAATGATACCTCCAAAATGGGAAAAGTCGAGATTCACCCTAAGTTTGAGGGTAAGCAAATTATAATGATAATTCAGCCTTTATAATTTGATTGTAAATCAAATATAATATTTGTATAAACTCCACTAATTTTATGCCCAAACTTAAAACAAAAAGTTCTGCAAAAAAAAGATTTAGAATCACTGCTAGAGGTAAAGTGAAAATGCCTCAAGCAGGAAAAAGGCATGGTATGATTAAAAGAACTAATTCACAAATACGTAAACAAAGAGGCACTACAATTATGTCTAAGCAAGATGCAAAAATTGTAAAGTCATATATGCCTTACAGCTTAAGAGGATAAGATGGCAAGAGTAAAAAGAGGAGTTACAAGTCACGCTCGACATAAGAAAGTACTTAAACAAGTTAAGGGACAGTACGGTAGAAGAAAAAATACTATTCGTGTAGCCAAGCAAGCTTTGGAAAAAGCGATGCAATATGCTTATAGAGATAGAAGAGCAAAAAAACGAGAATTTAGATCCTTGTGGATACAAAGAATAAACGCTGGTGTAAGAGCCGAGGGTATAACTTATTCAAAATTTATTAATGGATTAAACAAGTCTGGCATTAAGCTAGATAGAAAAGTATTGGCAGATATGGCGTATAACAACCCAGAAGCGTTTAAATCTATTGTAAAAAAAGTGCAATCCTCCCTTAACTAAGGGACTTATTTCTATTATCTTCATTATAAGAGAGAATCACTAAAGAAAATTTTGATATGGAAAATTTTGATCAAATTGAATTAAATATTTTAAATAAAATAAAAAATATTAAAGACCACAATTCATATGAATTAGCGAAAACTGAAATTTTTGGTAAAAGAGGAATCATTACTGAGCTTTTTAAAAAAATAGGAAGTTTAGATCAAAATAAAAGAAAAGATTTTGCTTCTAAGTTAAATTCTTTAAAGACAAAGGTAATAGGAATTCTTGATAAAAAACTTAACGATTTCGATCAATCTGAAATAACTAAAAAACTTAAAAATGAAAAAATAGATGTAACATTACCAGGGCGGACTTATTTTTCAGGAAAAATCCATCCTGTTTCTCAAGTAATAGATGAAGTTACTTCAATTTTTTCTGAGATTGGTTTTTCGGTTGAGGAAGGACCTGATGTAGAAAATGAGTATTATAATTTTTCAGCATTAAATACCCCAGATAATCATCCAGCGAGAGATATGCATGATACTTTTTATCTTGATCATTCCAAAGATTTACTTTTAAGAACACATACTTCTCCAGTTCAAATTAGAACAATGCTTAAAAGCAAACCTCCATTTAAAATAATTGCTCCAGGAAGAACTTATAGACATGACAGCGACCAAACACATTCGCCAATGTTTCATCAATTAGAAGGTTTGCATATCGATAAAAATATTAATATGGGACATCTCAAAGGCTGTTTATATTATTTTGTGAAGAAATTTTTTGAAGTCGAAAAAGTAAAAATAAGATTTAGACCCAGTCATTTTCCTTTTACTGAACCTTCAGCAGAAGTAGATATCGGATATAAAATTGAAGATGGAAAAATAAAAATTGGCGATGGTGATAAATGGTTAGAAATTCTTGGTTGTGGAATGGTGCACCCTAATGTTTTGAAAAATGCAAAAGTAAACCCTAAGCAATATCAAGGATATGCTTTTGGAGTAGGAATTGATCGATTAGCCATGTTGAAATATGGAATTAATGATCTTAGAGCTTTTTTTGAGAGTGATATAAGATGGTTAGAGTTTTACGGATTTGATCCCCTTGACGTCCCTACAAATTATAGAGGTTTAAGCAGATGATAACTTCTTTGTCTTGGTTAAAAAATCATTTAGAAACTAAAGCAAACTTAAATGAAGTCGCCGAACGTTTAACAGAAATAGGACTTGAGGTAGAAAGTATAAAATCTTCAGATAGCAATTCAGATAATTTTATTATTTGCAAAATTATAAAAGCGGAAAAACATCCGAACGCAGATAAATTAAAACTTTGTGATGTGGATATAGGCTCAGGAACCTTAATCAAAGTTGTATGTGGAGCCCAAAATGCTAGAGACGGCTTGTTCGCTGTTTATGCACCGCCTGGAGCTGTTATTCCAAAAACTAATATGAAATTAAAAATAGCAAAAATAAGAGGAATAGAATCACATGGAATGCTTTGTTCAGGATACGAACTCGGTGAATCTTTAGACAAAGAAGGAATTATTGAGCTAAATAAAAAAGAAAAAAATATTGGAGAAAAATATTTTAAGAGTACCGGAGAAAAAACTATGGATATTGCCATTACTCCAAATAGGCCTGATTGTTTAGGAGTCAGGGGTATTGCTAGAGACTTGGCTTCCACTGGTCTTGGACGATTAAAAAAACAACCTCCTATTAAAATAAATCAAAAATTTAAAAATCCAATTAAAGTTTCGATAAAAAAAGAAAAAGGACAGGGGTGCGCTGTTTTTGGGAGCGTTTATATTAAAAATGTTCAAAATAAAGAAAGTCCAGATTGGCTAAAAAAAAAAATTATTTCTTTAGGACTAAAACCTGTTTCGGCAATTGTAGATGCTACAAATTATGTAATGTTTGATTTAAATAGACCTTTACATGCATATGATGCAGACAAGATTGATGAAGAAATTATTGTTAGAAATTCAAAAAAGGGTGAAGCTTTTGAAGCATTAGATAATAAAAAATATACGCTTGAAAATAATATGTGTGCAATAACTGATAAATCAGGTGTTTTAGGTCTTGGCGGGATAGTTGGCGGAACTAGATCAGGTACAGAATTTTCAAGCAAAAACATTTTATTGGAATCTGCATATTTTTTTCCATCTGAAATTAGAAAAACTTCTAAAATTTTAAATATTGATACTGACGCAAAATATAGATTTGAAAGAGGCATAGATCCCAATTCTATAAAGCTAGGCTTAGAACTTGGGATGTGTATGATACTTGATTTATGTGGAGGTGAGGCCAGCAAATTTTCAATTGTAGGCAAGATAAAAGATGAAAGAAAAATGATTGACCTTGAGTTACAAAAATTTTCAGAAGTTATTGGTTTTTCAATTCCAATCCCGGAAGCGAAAAAAATTCTTAATTCTCTTGGATGCTCTGTAAATACAAGTGGGAAAAAGCTGAAAATTTTACCACCTACTTGGAGACCAGATATTAAAGAAGACATAGATCTTATAGAGGAGTTAGCAAGAATTAAAGGTTATGACAAAGTCCCCCTAATTGATCCTGAAAAAAACAATATCAAGGATACATTGAATTATAGGCAAAAACTTTTTCATTTTTCTCAAAGATCAATTGCTTCCAAAGGATATACAGAAGCAGTCACTTGGTCATTTACAGATTCAAAAACAGATATTTTGTTTTCAGAATTAAAAAAAGAGATTAAATTATCTAATCCAATTTCTTCAGATTTAGATGTGTTAAGGTCATCTCTTTATTCAAATTTAATTATTGGCGCAAAAAAGAATATTCATAGAAATTTTGAGGATTTAATGATGTTCGAAATAGGTCCTGTCTTTAAAGGTAGTAAACCAGGAGAACAGTCAACAATGATAGGTGCAATTAAAACAGGAAAACACTCAAGAAAAAATTGGATTGAAAAAGAAAGAAACTTTGATGTTTTTGATATTAAAAATGATGTTTTAAAAACTTTAAATGAAATTGGGCTAGATATTTCAAAAATAATAGTAAGTAACAAAACGAAAAAATGGTACCATCCAGGAAGATCTGGTTTAATATCACTAGGGTCAATTAATGGACCAGAGTTAGCATATTTTGGAGAAATTCATCCTTCAATTGTTAAAAAATTAGAATTAAGAACTGATAACGTTTTAGGATTCGAGATTTTTTTAGATAATATACCCGAATCTAGAAAAAAAATTAGAGAAACAAAACCTAAATTTGTTGTTTCTGATTACCAAAAAGTAGCTAGAGATTTTGCTTTTTTAATCGATGAAAAATATAGTTCTGGAGAAATTATTAGCCTAGTTAAAAAAATTGATAAGGAACTGATTAAGAATGTTAAGATTTTTGATGTTTATCAAGGCGAGAATATTGGTCCAGGAAAAAAATCTATTGCTTTTAATGTAACTTTAGAGCCCAAAGATAAAACTTTAAGTGAAAAAGATATCGATGAAGTAAGCAAAAAAATTATATCAGCGGTTCAAGAAACAACAGGCGCAACTTTAAGATCCTAATGTCAGCAAATGAAATTATTCGCAATTTTTCAATAATTGCGCACATTGACCACGGCAAATCCACTTTGGCCGATCGATTGATTCATAAATGCGGAGGATTAACCGACAGAGAGATGAAAGAACAAGTTCTTGATTCTATGGATATCGAAAGAGAAAGGGGTATCACTATAAAGGCTCAAACTGTTCGTTTAAACTATACAGCTAAAGATGGAAAAAATTATATTTTAAATATTATTGACACTCCTGGCCATGTTGATTTTAGCTATGAAGTAAGTCGTTCCTTGTCGGCCTGCGAAGGTTCAATTTTAATTGTAGATAGTTCACAGGGAGTAGAAGCTCAAACCTTGGCAAATGTTTATCAAGCTCTGGAAAATAATCATGAAATTATTCCTGTACTAAATAAAATTGATTTACCTGCTTCAGATACTGCGAAAGTTAAAAAACAAATCGAAGATGTAATTGGAATAGATACAAGCAATTCTATTAATTGTTCTGGAAAAACTGGTGAGGGAACAGAAGATATCTTAGAATCAATAGTTAAAAATCTACCAGCTCCCAAAGGAAATCTTAACGATCCTTTAAAATCTTTGTTAGTAGACAGTTGGTACGATAGTTACCTAGGAGTTGTTATATTGGTAAGAGTTATAGATGGAACTTTGAGCAAAGGGATGAAAGTGAAAATGATGTCTAATAATACCGAACACACCATAGAAAAAGTTGGTGTTTTCACACCCAAACCAAAGGATGTTGAAAAAATTTCATCAGGCGAGATCGGCTTTATAATTACAGGGATAAAAAATTTGTCAGATACCAAGGTTGGTGACACTATATGCGATTTATCTAATCCAATTAATAAACCTCTACCAGGATTTAAACCAAGCAAGCCTGTTGTTTTTTGTGGTTTATTCCCAGTTGATAATTCAGAATACCAAAAACTAAAAGATGGTATAGCAAAATTAAAATTAAATGATTCAAGTTTTTCATATGAACCCGAATCATCAACCGCGCTTGGTTTAGGTTTTAGATGTGGTTTTCTAGGGTTGTTACATTTAGAAATTATAACTCAAAGATTAGAAAGAGAATTTGATATTAGTTTAATTACAACAACTCCAGGAGTTATATATAAATTGAAAAAAAGAGATGGTTCTGTTCAAGAATTACAAAATCCTACAAATATGCCTGACCCAACACAAATAGAATTTATAGAGGAGCCATGGATAAAAGCGACAATAATAGCACCTGACCAATATTTAGGTTCTATAATAAAAATTTGTCAGGATAAAAGAGGTATACAAAACAACCTTACTTATTCTGGCAATCGTGCGGTTTTAATTTACGAGTTACCTTTAAATGAAGTTGTTTTTGATTTTTATGATCGTCTCAAATCTATTTCAAGTGGATATGCAAGCTTTGATTATGAAATCACAGGATATAAAGAAGGTAATTTAGTAAAAATGGGAATTTTAGTTAATGCAGAGCCAGTGGATGCTTTGTCAATGATTATTCACAAAGATTTTGCTCAATCACAGGGAAGATTAGTTTGTGAAAAGTTAAAAGAATTAATCCCAAGACATAATTTTCATATTCCTGTTCAAGCTGCTATAGGAGGAAAAATAATTGCAAGAGAAACTATAAAGGGTTTTAGAAAAGACGTTCTTACCAAAATTCATGG
This sequence comes from uncultured Pelagibacteraceae bacterium, assembly GCA_902589795.1. Classification (GTDB taxonomy): domain Bacteria; phylum Pseudomonadota; class Alphaproteobacteria; order Pelagibacterales; family Pelagibacteraceae; genus AG-414-E02. Next base: position 14,780 of record CACIUJ010000002.1, read on the forward strand.
TGGCGGAGCTAGAGATAGAAAAAGAAAACTTTTAGATAAGCAAAAAAAAGGAAAATCCAAAGCCAAACAGTTTGGAAGAGTAGAAATTCCTCAAGAGGCATTTATTGGAGTTTTAAAAATAAATAAAGATGCTTAGATGGAGAGATGGCCGAGCGGTTTAAGGCGCAGGCTTGGAAAGCTTGTGTACTGTCAAAGGTACCGTGGGTTCGAATCCCACTCTCTCCGCCATTAATTTAACGTTTAGAAGATTTTTTTAAGTTGCGAAAAGGGGTTTGATCACTCTGTGATCACTTTTGAGATGAATTAATCAAGAAGCTTTTTCTTAGCCTTTGTAAACTCATCTTTTGTTAAGACACCTGCTTTATATAATTCGTGCAGTTCTTTTATTTGATTTGCAGTATCACCAGTCAGTTTGATATCAGCTGTTTTTGTACTTGAAGAATCCTTAATCAGATTAAGATTAACTGTTGATGGGTATATAAACGCAGCTCCACTTTTCCTATCCCAAATATAGCCAATGCCACCACCTAAAAGTACATTTCCCCATGTAGCAGAATCTTTATGAACGGAAGGTATGCTAACCACAGCATCTTGATATCCAGACTTAGTACATCTTGCTGATAAATTTAATCTAGAATTTGTTATCAATGCGCTACCAGGAGTTTGTATGCTCCAATTTCCTTTATCGTTAGATAGTGAACAGTTAGCTCCCGCAACATTTGAAGTGATAGTGACGTTTTGCTGGTTACCTGACATTGTTGAAGCACATCCAGCTAACATTGTCCCCATAACCATGATCCCTAAAAGTTTTTTCATGATTAAATTCTACTACAATTTGCGATCACATTTGAGTCCAAAATCCGATCACAATCTGATCGCAATATAGCTTAATTATTGCAGTATCGATTACTTATTGATCCTTTTTTTCTTGCTCTGGAGGTTTACTTGACATTCTTTCTTCCAGTGCTTTTAAATTTTCTCTTTCGATCTCTTTTGATTTTCTTACTTCTTCAATTTGAATTTTTCTAGCTTCTTCGGCTCTTTCTTTTCTTTTTTGTTCTTCTGCTAATCTCCTATTTTTTTCTTCTTCTCTTAATTTTTTTTCAATTATTTTTTTTGCTTCTTCAATACGGCTCGATCTATCTCTTTCAACTTCTTCTATTTTATTTTTATGGATTCTATCTAATTTTCTTCTAGCGTCATTTTCTTCCACTATTCTTTTTTCTTTTAATTTATTTATTTCTTCAAGTCGTGAGAATTTTTCTTGTTCAGCTTTATCCAATTTATTCTTGTAAGCTTCGTTCGTATCTTCAATTAATTTTCTTTCTTCTTCAATTCTTTTTTCTTTTTTTATTTTAATTAAATTTAATTTTTTTGAAGTTTTTTCTTCGTCTTCTTGTATTCGCATTTCTTCTTCTTCTCGTAATTTTCTATCTTCATCTTCTTCAAGTTTTATTTTTTTTTCTTTTTTAATTTTTCTTTCCTCTTCTTTCAATCTTCTCGCTTCCTCTAGTAGTCTTCTTTTATTTTCTTCTTTAAATCTTATGTTTTCTTCTTCTTCTAATATTCTTTCAGATTCTTCTTCTAAGCTTTTTTCTTTTTCTATTAGAAATATTTGTTCATCCTTTATTTTTCTTATAAGCTCTTGATTTGATCTTCTTTTTTCTTCAGCTTTTAGTCTTCTTTCCTTTTCTTTTTTTAAACTATTCTCCTCATTCTCTTTTAATATTCTGTTTTCTTCTTTTATCTTTGATAGATATTCTTGTTCTAGTCTTGTTTTTTCCTCAGCTTTAGCTTTTTTTAATTTTTTTTCTTCGATTCTTCTTTCTTTTTCTTTTTCTGCTTTTTCCTTGTAATGCTGATCCAATTCTTCTTTTTCTTTTTGCTCTTCTGTCATTCTTTTTTCTTTTAATTTATTTATCTCTTCAAGGGATATTACGTTTTCATTTTCTATTTTTTCTAATTCTTCAGTGTAAGCTTGATTCATCTCCTCTAATTTTTGTTGTTCATCCAGTATTCGTTTTTCTTTTAATTGAGAAATTCTTTCAAGTTCTGATAGTTTTTCTCGTTCTACTTTTGCTATACTTTCCTTATAAGTTGGATCAATTTTTTCTCGCTCCTCTTGTTCTTCTTTCCTTTTTCTTTCTTGCTCAATTCTTAAAATGCTAATTTCTTTTGATCTATCTTCTTCCTCTTTTTTTAACTGACTTTCTTCCTCTCTTAATTGTTTTTGTTGTTCTTTAATTTGCTTTTCCCTGTTTTTTTCTTTAAATTTTTCTTCTTTTTCTTTTTCTCTTTCACGTTTTTCTGTAAAATTCTTATAAATTTTCCTTAGTGTTTCAAATTTGAAATCTATAACTTTTTTTATATTTATAGCTGGAGCACTAGCTTTTTTTTTGCTGTAAGTTTTAACTTTTCTTTTCTTTTTTAATCGCTTAACAACTTTGCGTTTCATTGTTCCCCCTGACAATTGCATTTATTGTATACCTAATTTCGGTAATCAAAAACCATTAAGATTCCCCATGAAATTTAGATAATTTTGTTCTTTCTAGTTAAAAAATTGGCGCAGGCTTGGAAAGCTTGTGTACTGTCAAAGGTACCGTGGGTTCGAATCCCACTCTCTCCGCCATTAATTTAACTTTTTGGAAGATTTTTTGTAGTTGCGAAAAGGGGTTCTGTCGCTCCTGTGTCGCTCGTAGAGGTGAATTTTTAAAATTTAAAAAGCTTTAGTCGCTTTTTTACATTCAAATTTATATATAGTAGTCTCTTTAGTAATTCCCTTTTTCCCCTTCTTTCCCTCAGCATAGGGTTTAATTATATTATATTTTTCAATCTCTTGCTGATTGCTCCCCAGCTTTGATGTTCCATATACCTCATACTTTTTTTTGTATGATAACTGCTTTTCATAATTTTTTATTTTACTATTAACTTCATCTAATTTAATTTTAATTTCTTTATAAATTTCTTCGTTAATATATGTTGTTGTAACTGCCATATCTCCATTAAGTCTACTTATTTTTTGAACTTGCACCGTAAATTCTGGGGCAAGGAAGACTTTTAAGCTATACTTATAAAAATAGTCATCTGTTATGATTATATTACTAAAGTCGCCTGTAAATCCTTCGAGACCATAATCTCTTGTGCCTCTTTCTTGAAAATCTACCTGTATTGTTCTTTTCCAATTATTCCATTCTTTTTTGTCCCCTTCATAAATATGAGTGCCCAGGCATTCAATTATTATTTGTTCAGCAAACGATGGATTGCACCACAACAAACCTAGAACCACGATCCCTAAGAACTTTTTCATGCGAAAATGTTACCACAGCAAGCGACCATTTTTGAGTCCAGAATCCTGTCGCTCCTGTGTCACTCCTAGAGCAAATTTTTGCAATTTTGAGATTAAATTAACGTTGGTATTATTGTTCGTGGTTTAAGGCGCAGGCTTGGAAAGCTTGTGTACTGTCAAAGGTACCGTGGGTTCGAATCCCATTCTCTCCGCCATTAATTTAAGCTTTTCTAATCTTAAGTGTGCCGTTAAAATCGGTCTTGTCACACTGGTGTCACAAATGAAATGAGAAAATGTTACCATGATTAGTGATCAAAATAGAGTCCCGAATCCTTTTACTATATGGTATAACTAGTGAGTTGGAAAAAATTATGAGCGGATTAGAATGGATTGGTATTGCAGCGATAGTGTATGTCGTTTGGCAAGTTGCAAGCTAATTAAAATTTAAAATATTAAAAACTCAACGTAAAATTGAGATAAGGGATGAAAATATTCAATATACTAGGAAATTCTTCTAATTCCAGTTACTTTTAAATTTGCGGTTTTGTAAATTCTATCAATAGTTTTTTTAATAGGCATTATAACGACTTTTTTTAAAGGTCCATAAGCGTGGATTAGTCTCTTTCCTGATATAATAAGTGCAACATGACCTTTCCAAAAGATTAAATCATTTTTTTTAATATTATTTATCTTAATTTTTTTTTTAAAATATTTAATTTGATCTTTTGTATCTCTTGGGCAAAATTTATTATTAAAGTTAAGAAATAATTGAATTAAACCAGAACAATCTACTCCTGTAAAATGTTTTCCACCCCATTTATATTTAACATTAGTAAATTTATTAATATCTTTAAAATAATTTTTTGTTTTGAAGTTAATTTTTTTTAGATCTTTTTTTTTGATCCAAAATTTATCAAACTTAAGAAATTTACCTTTTTGATCAGTTATTTTTATTCTTGAACCAAAGCTTAATTTTTTATTTATTTTGTTTTTTTCATTAGGTGATAAATAAAGATTTGAATATAGAACACAAACTTTATGTGTGCTTTTATAAATTAAACTGAATTTTTTATTTTTAATATAGCCCTTATAATGATCTGAATCGTTTTTTATTTTTAACCATGAACCTTTCTGCTCTAGTTTTTTGAATGTATCACCATACAAAAGTTGTGTTACTACAGCAGATTTTTTTGTTCTTTTTTTATAGACGTTTAAAACAGAGGAGTTGCTTTTCACTGCAAATTAAGCTTGTTTCTAATTAACCAAAGACAGATCAAGGAAGGAATTACCATTATTGCTGTAATTATAAAAAATATTCCCCAATCTCCATTTAACCAATCAACCATTGCCCCAGAAGAGGCTGCTAAAGTAGTTCTTCCAGCAGTTCCAATGGAAGCTAATAAAGCATACTGTGTTGCAGTATAAGTTCTGTCTACAAGTAGTGAAATAAAAGCAACAAATGCAACAGTTGCAAATGCAGCAGCCATATCATCAAAAATTACAGCTACAGCAAAAAGCCATTCAGACTTTCCTGACCAGGCAAGTACTGAAAATAATAAATTTGTAGATGCCATTAATATTCCTGAAATGAACATTGCTTTAATTACACCTGAGCGTATAGCAAATAATCCTCCCAAAAGAGTAAAGACTACTGTTGTAATCCAACCCAACCCTTTTGAATATAATGCAATGTCACCTTTAGAAAATCCTATTTCTTTATAGAAGATGATGGACATACGTCCCAAAAAAGCTTCACCAATTTTAAAAAGAAATACGAATCCTAAAATACCTATAGCAATTTTAAATCCATTTTTTTTGAAAAAACTTATAATAGGTCCACCAATTGTACCACTTATCCAAGCAATTGATTTAGTTGCAACGTTTGAACTTCCTAGTTTCGCCTCAATCATTTGATCTGTTTGTTTTTGAGATTCTTGTCTTTCTGTAGGCTGAGGTTCGTGCACGAACATTAAACCAATGTTACAAAGTATAATAACTATTCCGAGCATCAGAAAAGTAACTTGCCAATAATTTTCAAATCCTGAATTTTGGAAAAATTCAGCAGCATTTAGAGCAATTACACCACCCAATTTATATCCTGTCCACCAACCAACGACAGCCATAGCAGCGCCGGCCTGCATGGATTTACCTTCATCTTTTCCGATTTGTTCAATTCTAAGGGCATCTACAGTTATGTCTTGGGTCGCAGAGGCGATAGCGATAATTAAACCAATGCTTATTACTAGAGCTAGATTAGCTGTTGGATTAACAACACTCCAACAAATTAAACTAATTAAAATAATAATTTGCATGGTTACAATCCAACCACGACGGTGTCCAATTTTTTTAGTAAGCCAAGGAATACGTATTCTATCAATTATTGGAGCCCATAGATAATTGAATGCGTAAACAGCAAAAATTAATCCTGCCCAACCAATAGCACTTCTACTTAGACCATCTTCTTTTAACCAAAGACTTAAACTACTTCCAATAAGAACCCAAGGGAATCCACTAATAATCCCAAGTAAAAGAATTCTTATCATTCTTTTATCAAAGTAAACGGAAAAAGTTTCTGACAAAGTTTGTTTTTTATATATTTCCATAAACTAATTTAATATTAATTAATTTTTCCAAAACGAAGGAAAAAATAAAACCAATACTGCAAACAATTCAAGCCTACCAAGAAGCATTCCTAAACACAAACTTAATTTAGAAAAATTAGGTAAATTGCTAAAATTACCATCCGGTCCTATGACATCGCCTAGTCCTGGACCAACATTTGATATCGCAGATGCTGAGCCAGATATAGCTGTTACAAAGTCCAAACCATTTAGTGACAAGATAGCTGCTAAAATTAAAAAAATAAAGAAATATAGAAATATAAAAGTTATTATTGAGAATATAAATGTATTGCTAATTTTTTCATTATTATATTTTATTGGGAAAATCCCATTAGGATACACTAGTTTTTTTATTTGATTCAATAGCAAATGTCCAAGTATTTGAAAGCGAAAGATTTTAATACCACAAGTTGTTGACCCGGCGCAACCACCGATAAACATTAAAAAAAGAAAAAATATAAGTGGAAACTTTCCCCATGCGCTAAAATCATTTGTTACATAACCTGTGCCTGATAATATTGAGACTACATTAAAAACCGATATACGAAGATTATCAAAAAAACTAAACTCTTGATTATTTGAAATTAAATATAAAAACATTAGAAGAACAGAGATAATTACAATATAAACAAAACCTCTTATTTGAACATCTTCAAAAAATATTTTTTTGTTTCCTTTAATAAATTTTAAATAAGCTATAAAAGGTAAACTTCCCAATATAATAAAAATGATTGCAATTAATTCAATTTTAGGATTTTGGAAATGACCTATTGAACTACTATGTGTTGAGAATCCTCCGGTAGCAATTGTTGTCATGGAATGAGCAATACTATCAAATGCATTCATTCCAGCTAACCAATAAGCAATAGTGCAAGATAAAGTTAAAAAAATATAAATAGTTGAAATTGCCAAAGTTATCTCTCTAGTTTTAGGTAATATTTTTTCCTTATTATCTGATATTTCGCTTTTAAATAATTGCATACCACCTACGCTTAGCAATGGAAGTATAGTTATTGCCATCACAATAACACCAATGCCACCAAGCCATTGTAAAATAGCTCTCCAAATTAATATATCTTTTGGTACAGTTTCTAAGTTTGAAATGACTGTTGAGCCAGTTGTAGTTATTCCAGACATGCTTTCAAAAAAAGAATCTACCAAAGATAAATTGAGATCTGATAGCAAAAAAGGCAAAGACCCAAAAATTCCTATAGATAACCAGGATAACGTTGTTAAAAGAAAAGCCTGCTGTAAATTCAATTTTCTATTTTCTTCTAAATTTGTGAGAACAAGAAGTGTTCCAATAAATACTGTGACAGAAGCAGATGATAAAAAAACACTATTTTTTTCATCATATATAAGTTGCACAAAAAATGGTATAAGCATAAATGTTCCTAAAATTATTAGGAGTATACCGGTTGCAAAAAAAACAGTTTTGTTATTATTCATTTTTGAAAGTCGGAGGTTATTTAAAAAAAATTGAAATTCAACATAATAAGAACTTATTATAACTATATTTTACTGATGAAATTTAACAATTCTTTTATAACGTGATAGATAAATCAATAATTCAAACTACCAGTTCATGGCCTTTTGTAGAAGCTAGGAAGCTTATAAAAGAAAGAAAAAAAATTTACGAAAAAAAGGGAAGAATTACCTTGCAAACAGGGTATGGCCCAAGTGGTTTGCCACATATAGGAACTTTTGCTGAGGTAGCGCGTACTACAATGATGGTTAATGCAATTAAGCAGCTTGTTGATATTCCAACTGAAATTATTACCTTTTCAGATGATATGGATGGTTTAAGAAAGATACCTGACAACGTACCAAATAAAGAAATGTTAGAAAAAAATTTACACAAACCTCTTACTAGCGTTCCAGATCCTTTTAAAAAATATAATAGTTTTGGCGAACATAACAACGAAATGTTAAAAAAATTTTTAAATGAATTTAAATTTAGTTATAATTTTAAAAGTTCAACAGAAATATATAAAAAAGGTTTATTTAATTCTACTCTACTTCTTGTTTTGGAAAAGTATGAGCAGATAAGAGAGATTATTCTTCCTACTCTAGGTAAAGAAAGAAAAAAAACTTATAGTCCATTTTTACCTGTATGTGAAGAAACTGGGCAAGTTTTAGAAGTTCCTATTATTGAAGTAAAAAAGAAGGAAGGAAAAATTATTTATCAAAATGGTGACAAAAAAATAGAAACAGAAGTTACAAATGGAAAATGCAAATTACAGTGGAAAGTAGACTGGGCAATGAGATGGTATGCCTTTGATGTTGATTATGAAATGTACGGAAAAGATTTAATTGAGAGTGCGATTCTTTCAAGTAAAATTTGTCAAGAGCTTGGAAAAAAAAGTCCTAATGGTTTTGCATATGAAATGTTTTTAGATGAAAAAGGAGAAAAAATTTCTAAATCTAAAGGAAATGGAATAACTATTGAAGAGTGGTTAAAATATGCTTCACCAGAAAGTTTATCTTTGTATATGTATCAAAATCCAAAGAGAGCAAAAAAACTTTATACAGACGTGGTTCCAAAGGCTGTTGATGAATATTTAGTAAGCATTGATAAATTTAGCGAACAAGATGATAAACAAAAACTTCTTAATCCGGTTTGGCATGTTCATAATGGAAGCCCTCCTAAAGAAAAATCAATTATGCCGTTTTCAGTTTTATTAAACTTGGTTGGAACAAGTAATGCTACTGACAAAAATGTTTTATGGAAATTTATAAAAAAAAATAAAAAAGATATCAATGTTTCAGATCATCCTATTCTAGATGGTTTAGTCGGACATGCATTAAAATATTTTGAAGATATAGTTAAGCCTAATAAAAAATATAGAAAACCTAATGCTAAAGAAAAAAAGGCATTACAAGATTTAGTTAATAGACTAAAAGATTGTAAAGAAAAAATGGATCCCGAGACTATACAAACAATTGTTTACTCAGTTGGAAAAGATAACGGATATCAGGAAAATTTGAGAGAATGGTTTAAAGCAATTTATGAAATAATTTTTGGAGATCAAGATGGTCCAAGAATGGGATTTTTTATAAGTTTTTTTGGTATAAAAGAAAGTATAGAACTGATTAATAAATATATTGAATAATGTTTTCTGTATTAAGACCTTTTTTATTTAACCTAGATCCAGAAACGGCTCACGATTTTGCTGTTAAATCACTCAAATTTAATGTTCTACCAAGCAAAATGTTTGAGGTTGAAGATGAAGAAATGTTAAATATCAATCTATTTGGAAAAAATTTCCCTAATCCCATAGGTCTTGCCGCAGGCTTCGATAAAAGTGCAGAAGTTTATAACTCATTGTTAAAATTAGGTTTTGGGTTTGTAGAAGTTGGAACAGTTACACCATTGAAACAATATGGAAATCCAAAGCCAAGAATTTTTAGGTTAGAAGAGGATCAAGCTTTAATTAATAGGCTAGGGTTCAACAATGATGGAATGGAGGTAATAAAAGATAGAATTAGATCAAATGGTAAGAAAGGTATATTAGGAGTTAATATCGGACCAAACAAAACAACGAAAAATCAAAAAAATGATTTTTGTTTAGGATTAAGTAATTTTTGTGATTTAGCAGATTATATTACTGTAAATATTTCTTCACCCAATACAGAGGGTTTGAGAGATTTCCATGATCAAAAAAAACTAACAGAGCTCATAACTGCTCTTAATAAAATAAAAAAGGATAAAAAAACCAATATTCCTTTGCTCCTAAAAATTTCCCCTGATATTAATAATAGTCATATTCCAGAAATTTCTGATATTGCAATAAAAAATAGTATTTCAGCAATTATACTTACAAACACCACAAATAATCATAGAGATGATTTAATAAGTGCATTGAAAAAAGAAGAGGGTGGCCTTTCAGGCAATCCTTTAAGTCAAGTATCAACCAATATGATTAAAAAATTTAGCAAGGAGCTAAATGGTAAAATTCCTATTATTGGAGTTGGAGGAGTTAATTCGGGCAAATCTGCTTATGAAAAAATTACTGCGGGTGCATCATTATTGCAACTTTATACAAGCTTTGTTTATAGAGGGCCCTCCGCAGCAAAAGAAATTAAAAAGGAGTTAATTCAAATTTTAAAAGAACAAGGAATAAAAAATATAAAAGAAGCTATTGGTAAAGATGTTTAGTTAACCAATATTTTCAAGCACAGGAAAATATTCAAGTATAAAAAATCCTAGAGTTTGTAATTGTCCAGTTAAAATAGCCAATCCTGTTAATAATAATATTACTCCACCTGTTTTTGTTATTATTACAGTATATCTCTTAAAACGTTTTGAAAATAATAAAAATTTATCAATTAAAATTCCAGATATAATAAAAGGTATAGCCAAACCTAAAGAATAAAAAGATAATAACAAAACACCCCTACCAATATTTTCTTCTAAAGCGGCCAAAGTTATAATTGATCCGAGAATAGGTCCAATGCAAGGAGTCCAGCCAAAACCAAAAGCCACTCCAACGATTAATGGAAAAAATAAGCTATCATTATATACACTGGTAAAAAATCTTATGTCTTTGTTCATAAAATTAAAATTAATAATACCAATTAACTGAAGAGAAAATATTATTAAGATGATACCAGCTATAATTCTTAAAATATTTGAATTAACTAGAAAGAACTGACCAACAAAAGTAGCTGTTGAACCAAGAGCTATAAAAACAAAAGAAAACCCCAAAGTAAAAAAAACTGTTTTAATGACTATTAAATTTCCTTTTTTTTCTTTTATTTTATCTAACGAAGTTCCAGAAATATAAGAAATATATCCCGGAATTAGTGGTAATACACAGGGAGATAAAAAGCTAATTAGTCCAGCTAAAAAAGCAATAGGTAGAGAGGTAACCATTAGTACATAGCAGGTTGATTAGCTCTTTCAGATCTCCATCTACTTACTTTTCTTCTTATAAAAGAAACAGCAACTCCTGCAATTAAAGCTAAAAGTATAGACGAAATTCCATAAACTACTGGATAATTAATTGATAAATTATAAATTGTATTTCCAAATTCGCTTATTTCAACAATTTTGTCAGCATCAAGATTAGCATTTACTTTTTTTATTCTAAAAAAAGTATCATAAGCCATAAGAATTCCTACAGAAAGCATAAGCAACGCTAGTAAAGTTTTTAATTCTGATCCTTGTAATTTTTGTCCAGTTTTTTGACCCACATGAACACCAGCTATAGAACCGGTCATTAATATTATAACAAGAATTATGTCAATCGTGTTGTAAGCTAAAGCATGAGAAACAACCACGAAGCCTGTTATAAATATTGTTACAAACAAAGAAGTGCCAGGAATTAATTTAATTGGCATGCCAATCAAATATATCATTGCAGGTACCATTAAAAATGCACCACCCACTCCCATGATTGCAGCTATATAACCAACTAGAATACCTAACAAAATTGGAACTAGAGCACTTTCATATACTTTAGAAGTTCTAAATCTAGTTCTAAAAGGCAATCCATGTATCCAGTAATGGGTGTGTAATTTTTTTTTAATAATTACCTTTTTTTTAATTCTATCAATTTCCATAATGCCATCTCGAAGCATAAAACTTCCTATGATAGCAAGTACGTACATGTAAGCTAAAGCAATAACTATATCTATTTTATTTATGCCTTTAAAATAGCTAAAAGTTAAAATTCCTAAAAAAGTTCCAAATAAACCTCCGCCTATTATCATCCAGCCCATTTTTAAATCCATAGTTTTTTTAAACCAATGAGTTAAAGTACCGGAAGTTGAGGATGCTAAAATATTATTCGCTTCATTTGCTACCGCATAAACAGGAGGTATTCCCATGAAAATTAAAAAAGGAGTCATTAGGAAACCACCTCCTACACCAAACAATCCAGACAAAAAACCAATTATAAAACTTGCAAAAAGTATAAGAACTACGTTTATTTGAACCTGAGCTATTGGTAGGTAAATTTCCATCTAAAATCTTTAAGTATACCTATTACTCGAAATAATACTTGTCAATATTTAATATATTGTCTTGACCCAAGAATAGACTGGATTTATAACCCATTTAGGAAATCAAAAAATGTCCAAAAAATGTGAACTTACTGGAAAATCTCCTTTGAAAGGTCATAGGGTTAGTCACGCCAATAATAAGGTTAAAAGAAAATTTCTTCCAAATCTTAAGCACGTTACATTCAAAAGCGATATTTTAAAAAGAAATGTAAGACTTAACGTTAGCAACTCTGCCTTAAGATCAGTAGATTATAAAGGTGGAATAGATTTTTATTTAAAAAGTGTAAAATCATTTAAATTATCAACTAGAGCAAAAAAACTTAAAAATCAAATAGCATCAAAAGCCTAAATAAAAATGTTTAAAATAGAAAATAGTTTATTTTTTATTTTAGCTTTTAGTATGGCATTCGTAGTAGCTATATCTAATTATTTAGTTCAGTTTCCAATCAAATATTTAAATTTAGAAGATTTGTTAACATATGGAGCCTTTACTTATCCAATTGCTTTTTTAATAACTGATTTATCCAACAGAAGATATGGAAAGAAATTTGCAAAGAAAATTGTGTATCTAGGTTTTAGTTTGGGTGTATTTTTAACATTATATTTTTCAACAAATTTTTCAGATTTAATATCAATAAGAATAGCCATTGGCTCTGGAGTGGCTTTTTTAACTGCCCAATTAATTGATGTAACCATTTTTGATAAATTAAGAAAACAAAAATGGTTTGTTGCCCCACTTGTTTCATCAGTTATTGGATCAATTATTGATACACTTTTATTTTTTTCAATTTCTTTTTATGGAACAGAAGTTAATTGGATAAAATTATCATTTGGAGATTTGTTAGTAAAAGTATTCGTTTCCTTAATAATGTTAGTGCCCTTTAGATTTTTACTTTCTTATATTGGAGAATTCTATAATCTAAAAAAAAAGATTAATGCATAGTTTTTTTCTTTTTTTCTTCAAAAAGATTTGTTAGTTGATTAATCATAACATCACCCAGTTCTTGAACATCTGAAATCTTGATTGCTTTATTATAATATCTAGTAACATCATGACCGATTCCAACTGCCAATATTTCTATATTTGAACTTTCTTCAATCCATTTTACTGTTTGTTTTAAATGTTTCTCTAAGTAATCACCAGAATTTACTGATAAAGTAGAATCATCAACTGGAGCCCCATCCGAAATTACCATAAGTATTTTTCTTTCTTCTTTTCTTTTTGAAAGTCTATTAAAGGCCCAAAGCAGCGCTTCCCCATCAATATTTTCTTTTAACAATCCTTCTTTAAGCATTAGTCCTAGATTTTTTTTTGATTGTCTCCACGGTGTATCAGCAGATTTATAAATAATATGTCTTGTATCGTTTAATCTACCTGGGTTTGAGGGTTTATTGTTTACATTCCATTTTTCTCTACTTTTTCCACCCTTCCAATTTTTTGTAGTAAATCCTAAAATTTCTACTTTTACAGAACATCTCTCCAAAGTTCTTGATAGGATATCAGCACAAATTGCTGCGACAGATATTGGTCTTCCTCTCATTGAACCAGAATTGTCTATGAGAAGTGTAACGATAGTATCTTTAAACTCCATTTCTTTTTCATTTTTATATGATAGAGGATGATATGGATTAACTATTATTCTTGATAGTTTAGAGGAATCTAAAATACCTTCTTCTAAATCAAACTCCCAAGACCTATTTTGTTTTGCTAATAACTGCCTCTGAAGTTTATTTGCAAGCTTGGCAACTATATTTTGTAAATTAGTTAATTGTTGATCTAAGCTTTTTCTTAACCTATCTATTTCTTCAGCTTTTTCTAAATCTTTTGCATCCTTAACTTCATCATACTTGCTTGTGTATATTTTGTATTTTTCTTTTTGTAATATTTTTTGTTTATTATTATTTAGTATTGGACTTTGTGGAATTTCTTTTTCTTTTATATTTTCATTATTTTCATTTTGATCTAAGCTATCTATAATACTTTCAGCCATGTCAAAATTTTCTTCATTTTTTTGACTTTCGCTGTCTTTTTTTGAGTTTTCTTTTTCATTATCATCGTCAGATGAAGAAGGGTCGTTTTGATCTTCTTCTTTTGTTTGTTCTTGATCTTTTGAATTTGTATCTTCAAGATTTATATCTTGGATCAATTCTGATATTATTTGTGCATATTCATTTTGATTATCTACACAATTATCTAATTTTTTTAGATTTTTTTTTATATTTTTATCAAACAGATCTTTCCAATTACCAAGAACCTTTTTTTTAATTTTATTTTCTTTTAATTGAAAAAAATGGTTTCTTAAATATAATTCAAAAGCCTCTGTTATTGTAACGTCAGAATCGGTTTTTATCTCTTCAATTTTTTTATTTTTATACCTATTTTCATAACATTGTATTATATTATTTCGTACACCTTTTAATTTTTCAGATCCTATTTTTTCATACCTTATTTTTTCAGCTATAGAATAAAGCGATTTAGCTGTTGTACCGCCGGGTTGATTTTTAATGTAAATTTTTTGATCAGTGTACTTAATTTTTAATGCTGCAGAATCAGCAAAAGCTCTTAAATTAGTGAAGTCTTGAAGGTTTTTTAAAGCTATTATATCAGGCAGATTTAACAAATTTTTTTTGGAATCTGTCTTATCACTAAATTTTATTTCTAGATCAAAATTTCCAGATATAGCTTTAACCGTAGATGAAACTGCTGCTTTAAATCTTTCTTTTAATATTTCTTTTTCATCCATTAAATTATTTTATACTTTTATGTTAATAGATGATTCTGGCAAATCTTCACCGAAACATCTTTGGTAATATTCTGCAATTATGCTTTTTTCTAGATCGTCACATTTATTAAGAAAAGTGACTCTAAATGCATACCCAACATCTTTAAATATTTCTGAATTTTCGGACCAATGCAAAACTGTTCTAGGACTCATTACAGTTGAAATATCTCCGTTTACAAATCCTTTTCTTGTTAGATCGGCAACTTTTATCATATTTGATACAATTTCTTTTCCATCTTTGTTATTAAAGTTTTTTGATTTAGCTAATATTATTTCAAGTTCTTTTTCAAATTTTAGATAGTTTAAAGTTGTAACTATATTCCATCTATCCATTTGTCCTTGATTTATTTGCTGTGTACCTTGATATAAACCAGTTGTATCACCAAGCCCAACAGTATTTGTTGTTGCAAACATTCTAAATAAAGGATTTTGTTTTAAAACTTTGTTTTGATCTAACAAAGTAAAGTTTCCTTCTTTTTCCAAAACTCTTTGTATAACGAACATTACATCAGGCCTTCCAGCATCATATTCATCAAAAACTAAAGCAACTGGATTTTGTACAGACCACGGCAATATACCTTCTTTAAATTCAGTAATCTGTTTTCCATTTTTAATTACAATTGCATCTTTGCCAATTAAATCTATTCTACTAATATGACTATCTAAATTTACTCTGATGCATGGCCAATTGAGTCTTGCAGCAACTTGCTCAATATGAGTTGATTTTCCAGTTCCATGATAACCCTGAATTAAAACACGTTTATTATGCGCAAACCCATAAATAATTGCCAAAGTCGTGTCTCTATCAAATTTATAATTACTGTCAATTTCGGGAACATACTCATTTTTTTTTGAAAAAGCGTCAATTTTCATTTCAGTATCAATTCCAAAAATTTGGTTTACAGATATTTTAATATCAGGTTTTATTTCAGATAAATTTGTCATAATTTTTATTTTTTGCTTGCAACAATCATTTTTAAATGACTGTAAGCTAGGGTTATTTTTTTAAGTTTATCCTCATATATTTTGTTCCCTGAATTCTTATCAGGATGAAATTTTTTTACAAGTATTTTAAACTTCTTTTGGACTGTAAACCAATCAGAGTTTGATTCTAGGCCTAATATAGCAAACGCATCTTTATCCATTTCTGAAAGGTCCCTTTTATAATTGTTAAAACTTTTACCGTCATTAAAAATTTTAAATTTATCACTTAAAGCATTGTTCCACAAAATATTAAAAAAATTGTCGCGTGAACCAAATTTTTGAGTTGGTTTGTGCCATGTTAAATCAGATTTCAAAAATGCCGTTATCTCATCTTGAGACATGCCATCAAAGTAATTCCAACTTTTGTTAAATTCTTTTATGTGTTTTTTACATAATAATCTAAAATTTTTGCTATTATCCTTTTCATTTGGTGCTTTAAAAGTCCCAATTTCGTAGCAATCTTTCCAGTCGCAAATATTTTTCATTGTGTAAAACTATTATATGTTTTAACATTTTAGAAGAGCAATGACTAAATTTTTTGAAGAAATTAAATCAAAAATAAATAATAAATTTTATCCAGAAAAATTGGAGTTGATAGATAATTCTTATTTACATACTACACACAAGTCTTTTGATCCTAAAAAATTTCACCTTAAAATTATTATTAAATCAGACCAATTAAAAAAAATGAACAAAATTGACGCACATAAAGCAATACACTCTGTTTTAAAAGAAGAAATGTCAAACAAGATTCATGCTTTGGAAATTAAAATAAAATAACTTTAAACAAATTCCTTTAAAAAAAATTTTTTTAATTCATTTTCATTTACTTTATAATTGTTAGGTTTAGTAGCCATTCCAATTTTTTTCAATAATATTAAATTAATTTTTTTATCAATATTTTTTTTATCTTTTTTCATAAAGTTTAAAATTTTGTTTATTTCATTTTTTTTAAATTTTCTTTTTATATTCATAGGTAGGTTTAATTTAATATAATGATTTTTAATTAAATTTAGATGTTGTAATGGCAAAATTTTTTTATCAAAAGATAATTTGCTAGCCATTATCATGCCCAGTAAAACAGCTTCACCATGGCTAATTTTTTTAGAAAAATTTCTCGCACCCTCAAAGCCATGAGCAAAAGTATGTCCAAAGTTTAATAACATTCTTAAATCTTTTTCTTTTTCATCTTTATTAATTACTAATGATTTAATTTTACAACTTTTAATGATTGCATATTTTAAAAGAATTTTATTTTTTTTATAAATCATTTTTTTTGCGTTTTTATTTAACCAAAAGAAAAATTTTTTATCTAAAATAAGAGAATGTTTTAATATTTCTCCATAGCCACAAATCATTTCTCTTTGTGGCAAACTTTTTAAAAGCGAAGTATCTATTAAAATAAAATCAGGTTGATAAAAGGTACCAATTAAATTTTTACCTTGAAAAGAATTTACTCCAGTTTTCCCACCGATCGAGGCATCAACCTGTGCCAATAATGTTGTGGGTATATTAACAAATTTTATTCCTCTTTTTACAAGGCTTGAAATAAAAGAAGATAAGTCACTTACAACACCTCCCCCAAAAGAGATAATACAATCTGATCTATTCAAATTATCTTTTAAAATTCTTTCAATTAATTTATTTGCAGTTTTAAAGCTTTTTGATTTTTCATTTGCAGTTATTTTATAAATTTTAGTGTTGTATTTTTTTAAAGAAAAAATTAATTTTTTTAAAAAAAAGGGAGGTATTTTGTTATCAGCTATAATAACAATTTTTTTTATATTTGGTATTTTTTTCTTAATTATTCTACCTATTGAACCTAAAATTTTATCTCCAAAATAAATTGGGTAAATTTTACTTTTAGTTTTAATTATAATTTTGGTACTTTTCATACAATTCTATTATTTTTTTTGCTAAATTATTTTTATTAAGTTTACCACAATTAATTTTATGATCGGCTAACTTATAAAATTTTTTTCTTTGATGATATAGCTCTTTAAGTATTTTATCGTTATTATTACCTTTTAATAAAGGTCTTCTATTATTCCATTTTGTTCTAAGTGCTATGGTTTTAAGGTTAAGGTCAAGCCAAATTGATATAGATTTTTTTAAAACACTTTCTCTTATTAATTTATTTACAAACGCTCCTCCGCCAATAGCAATTATGCATTCATTTTTATTAAGACATTTTAATACTTCTTTTTCCTCCTCTAATCTAAAAAAATTTTCCCCCTTTTTTTCAAAAATTTCATAAATTTTCATAGAATTTTTTTTTTCTATATTTTTGTCTGTATCTATAAATTCCAAACCTTGTTTTTTTGCCACAATTTTAGCTATTGTAGTTTTCCCCACTCCCATCATTCCTAACAAAACAAGGTTTTTTTTCACTAATTACCTGAAAATTTTAAATTTGATTTTTCACAATTATGTCTTATTTTTCGACTTTAAATACAATTTAACAATTATGCAACTTAGATTAAAATCAAGATACGATAGAAGCCGATTTAACATTGGAAAAGGATTTGTAATCAAGACTATTTTATTTGTATTTATTTTCTTCTTGTTAATATTTTTACTCGATAAAATAAATTTTCCATCACCAAATAAACTTATCAAGCAAGAAATCAGTAATGATAAACTTATTACAGTTAAGTAAGTTAATTATATTTACAATTTTTTTTTTAGTATTTTCTTTTAATACTACTTATTCTGAAGAAGCAGCAGATATATGGAAAAAAAAAGAAAATAAGGAAAATCAAAACAATCAAATTATTGAAGAAGAAGTTGGATTTGAAAGTCCAATACTTTCAAGCGATGAAAATAGTGAACAAAAAACTATTAACGAAGTAGAGCTGTTTGACCAAGGGGAAGATATAATTGGACTGTTTGATCCTGAAGAAAATAATTTTCATTTAAACATGTGGGAAACTTCTGACGGTAACGATATTAAGAAAATATTCAAAAGAATAAACAAACTTAAGCTTTCTGAATTTTCTGAAGATTTATTGTTTCGTGTTTTATTTACCAATTCATACTCACCAAAAAATAATTTAAATTCATCTGAGTTTTTGAAATTAAAGGTTAATTGGTTGATTAAAAATAGAAGAGTTGAAGACCTAGAAAGTTTATTGCTAACAAACTCAAAAGTTGGAAAAGAAGAAAAAGCTATTCAGTTTTTAATTAATGAAAGACTTTCAAATTCAGAAATAAAATCTGCGTGTGAAAAAGTTAATGCAATAGATAAAAATTTAAAAAATGATTATTTAGAAAAGTTTAAAATATATTGTTTAATAAATTCGGAAAGAAAAGAAGAAGCCCAATTACTTTTTGAATTGTTAAAAGAAAGAGGTTTCGAAGATAATTTTTTTGAGGATAAAATAAATTATTTATTAGGAATTAACGAAAAAACTAGCCAAAAAATTATAGATAATAATTTGTTTAATTTTTATTTATCTCAAATCACAACAAATAATTTTGATTACCAGCCAGATGAAAAAACAGATAAGTATATTTGGCGTTATCTATCTTCTTCGAATTTAATTGAAATTAAAGATTTAGCAAATGAAGAAATTATATTAACTTATGAAAAAGCAGCAGCAGAAAATTCAATTCAAAGCGATAAAATTTTTAGTATTTATAAACAAATAGTTTTTAATGTTAATCAGCTTATTAATGCTTTAGATGTATATAAAAATTTACCCAATTATAAAGCTAGGGCCTTAATTTATCAAAGCATGTTATTAAGCGATAACATTGAAAAAAAACTTTATTTAGTTTTTTTACTTAAAGATTTGTTCGAAAAAGATAAGTTAATTAATGTCTATTCAAAAGAATTAACAAAAATTTTACGTAACATTGATCCAAAAAAAATTCCAGAAAATTATGAGGAAGCAGTAAAATTGAATATAAAGGGAAATTTACAAGATAACAAAAAAATTAAATTTAATAATGATATAATTCATAGGTCTAAAATAATTAAACATTTCTTAAAAGATGATAATTCTAATAGTAAAGTAGAAAAAGATTTTAAATCAGTTTATAAAAAAATTAAAAGAAATAAAAAATATTTTATTTCTATAATGGATATAATCGTTCTCGAATCTTTGTTGGAAGATGGAGTAAATTTACCGAAAGATTTAACCTTTGATGAAATTTCTGCTGAATTAACCATACCTCAAAATCTACAAAATCTTGTTAATGAAAATCAGCTAGGTTTGGTAATGCTTAAAATTATTGAGATTATTGGTGAAGATCAAATATCTGATTTAGATCCTGAAACATTATATTTCCTAAGTAAAATTTTAAATCAGTTAAAATTAAAGAAAATTAGAAATAAAATGTTAAGTAAAGTGCTTCCAGTTAGGGCTTAGCATTAATAATTTTAAATATCCTCTACTTGACTACATTTATTTGATAATTTATTCATATTTATATGGCTTTAAGAAAAATTTTAACAGAACCTAACAAGATTTTAAGGCAGAAATCTATTCCAGTAGAAGGAGTAGACAAAGATATGCAGAAACTCATGGATGATATGCTGGAGACTATGTATGCCGCGCCAGGTATTGGTCTAGCAGCTATTCAGGTTGGTGTGCCTAAAAGAATAATAGTTTTAGACATTCAACAAAAAGAAGGACAAAAAAATCCACTTTTTTTTGTTAACCCTGAAATAATTGAAAAATCAAAAAATTTAACAACCTATGAAGAAGGATGTTTATCTGTACCAGGGCAATTTGCTGAAATTGACCGACCAGACCAATGTCATATAAAATATTTAGATTACGACGGTAACAAAAAAGAAATGAAAGCAGAAGGTATGCTAGCCACATGTATTCAGCATGAAATGGATCATTTGGAGGGCATATTATTTATTGATTATTTGTCAAAATTAAAAAAAACAATGATAATAAAAAAACTTTCAAAACAAAAAAAAGAGCTAGAAAGAATTGTAGTTTAAATTCACTAATACATTAATGTCACTAAATATAGTTTTTATGGGAACTCCCGAGTTTTCAGTTCCTACATTAGATTTGTTAATTAAAAGTAAATTTAATGTTTTAAAAGTTTATACTCAACCTCCAAAAAAATCAAAAAGGGGACAAAAAATAAACCCTTCTCCAATCGAAGAATTTTCAAGGAAAAAAAATTTAAATTTAAGAAGTCCAAACAGCTTAAATAATAATGATGAAGAGTTTCAAGTTTTAAAAAATTTATCTCCAGATTTAATTGTTGTAGTTGCGTATGGACAAATAATTCCAAAAAATTTTTTAAAAATACCTAAGCTAGGTTTTATTAATATCCATGCTTCTTTATTACCAAAATGGAGAGGGGCAGCGCCGATTCAAAGAGCCATAATGAATCAGGATAAAAAAATAGGAGTTAGCATTATGAAAATAGAGGAAAAATTAGATAGTGGACCAGTATTGTCTTTTAAAGAAATGAAATTAAATCAAAACTCAACATACGGCGAGATTAAAAAAAAACTTTCTATCTCTGGTGCAAATTTGTTGATTGAGACTTTAAAGAAATTGAGTATTGAAAAAATAGAATTTAAAAAACAGGATGATAGTAAAGTTACTTATGCAAAAAAAATAAGTAAAGACGAAACAAGAATAGACTGGAATTTAGAAGCAGACAAGATAGTGGCTCATATTCATGGATTAAGCCCAAGTCCAGGGGCTTGGTTTGAACATAAAGGAGATAGATTTAAAGTTTTTAAAGCAAACAAATCTTCATTATCAGGAAAACCAGGAACTGTAATGGATGAGAATTTAAATGTTGCCTGCAAGTCGAACTCTATTCAAATTTTAGAATTACAAAAACAAGGAAAAAACAAACAAACCATAAAAGAATTTTTATTAGGTTACAAAATTACTAGCGGTACAATTTTACCTTAATGCAGAGATATAAAATAAAGATTGAGTACGAAGGCACCCCATTTGTTGGTTGGCAATTTCAAAAAAATGGTCAATCAATCCAAGAGGTTATTCAAAAAGCAATATTTAAATTTTCAAAAGAAAAGGTAACTGTTATAGGTGCAGGAAGAACAGATTCTGGTGTGCATGCTTTAGGGCAAACCGCACATTTTGATTTGAAAAAAAAAATTAGTAAAAAAAAAATTTTACCAGCAATTAATCAAAATATTGAAAACAATTCGGTAACAGTTTTAAAGATTAATAAAACTAATAAAAAATTTCATGCAAGACATGATGCAAAAAAAAGAATTTATCGTTATTTAATTGTTAATAGGCAATCACCTTTAGCGCTTCAAAAAAAACAAAGCTTGGCATATACGAAAAAAACTTGATTTATTATCAATGAAAAAGGGAGCTAAATTCTTATTAGGAACTCATGATTTTTCAACTTTCAGAGCTTCAACTTGTGGAGCAAAATCTCCAATCAAAACTATGGAAAAAATTTTAATAAAAAAAAATAAAGATAAAATTACTCTTCAATTTACTTCTAGATCATTTCTACAACAACAAGTTAGATCGATGGTTGGGTGTTTAAAATATTTAGGTGAAACTAAATGGAATTTAAAAGATTTTATAAAATCATTTAAATCAAAAAATCGTCTTAAGTGTGCACCACCCGCTCCAGCATGTGGTCTTTACTTAGTAAAAGTAGAATATTAGTTTTCCATCAAAGATTTTACGTGGTAATCAACGCTTTCTTTAAGCGCATTTAAATCATACCCGCCCTCCAAAATAGATACAATTTTACCGGCACAAAGCTTTTTGGCTAGCGTCAATATTCTGCTTGTTAGTGTGTAATAATCTTTAGATTCCAAATCAATTTGAGCTAGAGGATCATCTTTATGAGCGTCAAATCCTGCTGACAATAAAATAAATTGGGGTTTAAATTCCTTAAGTTTTTTAAAAATACTGTCATAAGCGTTTAAAAATTCATGAGTTTGAGTTCCAGCACTTAAAGGTACATTTAGAATATTATCTTTGTTACCTTTTTCGTTTGCCGCGCCGGATCCAGGATAATATGGATATTGGTGAGACGATATATATAAAACTTTTTCATTATTATAAAAAATATCTTGCGTTCCATTACCATGGTGAACATCAAAATCAATAATTGCCACTTTTTTTAATTTATATTTCTCTATTAAATAGTAAGCACCCACCGCTACATTATTATAAACACAAAATCCCATAGCCTTTTGTTTTTCTGCATGATGGCCAGGCGGTCTTACAGCACAAAAAGCATTACTAAAATCTTTTTTCATTACACCATCAATTGCAGTCAGAATTGAACCTACGGCATCTTTCGTGGCATCCTTACTTCCGGGAGATACAATAGTATCTCCATCTAAGAAATTTAAACCCTGTTTAGGAAAAGATTCAGTCACATTATTTAGATATTCTTTGTCATGAGCATACTCTAAATATTTAAGATCAAATTTAGTTGGTTTTTTCCAAATTAAATTTTTTGATTTTACTTTTTTTAAATGATCTATAACTACAGTTACCCTGTCAGCTCTTTCAGGGTGCCCATGTCCCGTATTATGATTTAAATAGGTATCAGTAGTTATTATTCCTGTTTTCATTAATTATCCTATAACTAAGTCCAATTTTTTTTTACCCAATCTCTCGTTTCCAGATTGGGTTACTAAGTAAGTTTCTCCAAGATTCATTGCCAATTGATTTTCACTATCCATTAAAATCATATGCATAAAAAATATATTTCCCGGTTGGATTATATATGGGTTTTTAGTGTAAAGCATTGGCCAGTCCATCCAATTTGGAGAAAAAAGCGCTCCAAGAGAATAACCACATGCATTCATTCTTGAATTTTTAAAACCAAATTTATCAAGGGTATTAGCGTGAATATCAAAAACTTCACCAACTTTATTTCCAGGCTTTAATTTATTTTGACAAGCATTTAATGCTTCAGCACAAGCCTCATACATTTTTTTTTGTTTTTCATTTACTTTACCAATTGGAATTGTTCTAAACATCGCAGAATGATAATGTTTATAAGTTCCTGCCCATTCTATTGATAACTGGTCTACTTTATCTAAATTTCTTTTTTCGCTTTGGTATCGGCATAGCAAGGCATTCTTTCCTGATCCAATTATAAATTCATTTGCTGGATAGTCACCTCCGCCATTAAAAATAGCTCCTTGCATCTCTGCTAGTATTTTTGATTCATTTGTGCCAGCGTGAGCGTGCTTCCAAGCAGCCTTCATTGCATTATCTGCAAGCTCAGCTGCTTTTTTTACATAAATTATTTCAGCGGGTGACTTAACAGCTCTAAAGTGAGAAATCAATTCAGACTTATCACTAAGAGTTGCAAAATTTTTTAAGGAGTTATTTAATCTAATCGCATTCCTTCCAGTTAATCCATAGGCTTCATATTCAATACCTAAGTTAGATTTTTCTAAACCAAGTTCAGATAAAATATTCTTCAACTCATCAGATGGGTTTGATTTATCTTTGTCTATCCAAATTCTAATATCATTAATAATAGAAGTATTTTGTGCCTGTCTCAGGTCTGGCGCCCTTGTAAGTAGTATTAAATCACCTTTAACAGTTAAAATTAAACACTGAAAAAAAACAAATCCGAATGTGTCATATCCCGTAAGCCAATACATCGATTCCTGTCTAAACATCAACAAAGCATCTAAACTTTGATTTTTTAATTCTTTGATAACTTTAGATTTTCTTTCGGCGAATTCTTCTTTTGTGAAATGTAAACCCATTTTTACTTAAAATAATTTTCTAATATATTGTGATATATATTAGTTAATTTTTTAAGATCTGAAAGAGAAACAGATTCATCAATTTTATGCATAGTTTTTCCAATCAAGCCAAATTCTAAGCATGGTGCAATTTTTCTAATAAATCTTGCATCCGAAGTACCACCTGTAGTCGATAATTTAGGTTTAATTCTAGTAATTTTTTTAATTATATTTTGGATCATATATGTTGTTTTGTTTGGCTTTGTTAAAAAAGCTTCACCAGAAACTTCATATTTTATATTAAATTTACACTTTGATTTTTTTGTTATCGAATTAAATACTGCATTTAATTTTTTCTTTAAAGAAGTGGAAGAATGTTTATTGTTAAATCTAATATTAAATACAGCCTCAGCCGATCCTGGAATAACGTTGTCAGCATGATTATCTATGTTAATTTTTGTTATTTCTAAATTAGATGGTTGAAAATTTTTTGTTCCTCTATCTAATTTAATTTCTTTTATTTTTTTTAAAATTTTAATCATGGCACTTGATGGATTGTTAGCTCTAAGCGGATAGGCTACATGTCCTTGTGTACCAATTACAGACAATCTTCCAGTAATACTTCCTCTTCTTCCAATTTTTATCATTTCGCCTAGCTTATTAGGATTAGTTGGTTCACCTATCAAACAAAAATTAATTTTTTCTCTCCTTTTTTTTAGATATTTTACAACTCTTTTTGTTCCATTAATTGCAATACCCTCTTCATCTCCAGTAATTAATAAACTTATGGAACCCTTAAATTTTTTTTTTTTTTTAAATCTGCTAACAGCTGCTACAAAGCAAGCAATAGAGGATTTCATGTCGTTAGCGCCACGGCCAATTAATTTTTTATTTTTAACATTTGGTTTAAATGGATTTACACTCCAATCATTTATGTTACCCGGAGGCACAACATCTGTATGACCAGCAAAACAAAAATTAGGAGATGATTTTCCAAGCTTTGCATATAAATTTTTTATATTTTTGTAATTTATTTTTTGGCATTTAAAGCCAAGAGATTTTAAATTTTTTGCTAAAAGATTTATTGCTCCTGCATCTTTTGGCGTAATGCTTGGTTTACGAATCAATTCTTTTGCTAACTTTAGTTCATTAATTGACATGATTTTTTAGTCTCTTAATAAATCGTTAATTGAAGTTTTACTTCTAGTTTTTTCGTCTACTTTTTTTACAATTACTACACAATACAAGGATGGTCCATCAGGATTTTTTTTACTTGGCATAGTTCCTGGCACTACCACGGAATATTCTGGAACTTTTCCATAATGAATTTCTCCTGTTGATCGATCGAAAATTCTTGTTGATCCTCCTATATAAACTCCCATTGATAAAACAGATCCTTTTCCAACAATAACACCCTCGGCAATCTCTGCTCTTGCTCCTATAAAACAATCATCTTCAATTATTGTGGGGTTTGCTTGCATTGGTTCTAAGACACCACCAATTCCAGCTCCACCAGATATATGACAATTTTTTCCAACTTGCGCGCAAGACCCTACAGATGCCCATGTATCAATCATACTTCCTTGATCTACATAAGCCCCTATGTTTATAAACGAAGGCATCAAAACAACATTTTTTCCAATGTAAGCTCCTTTTCTTACGACACCATTTGGAACATATCTAAAACCTTCTTTAATAAATCTCTTTTCATTCCATTTATGAGTTTTACCCTCAATTTTATCAAACCAAGCGGCGTAAGGACCTTTAGAAATTTTCATTTTATTAACTCTAAAGCTTAATAGGATTGCTTTTTTAATCCATTGATTAACAATCCACTCATTATTTTTTTTTTGTGCAACTCTTATTTTTCCAGAGTCTAACAAGTCTATGGTTTTGTTAATAGAATTTAATATTTCTCTACTAGATTTAGAATTTACTTGGCCTTTATTATCCCAAGCTTCGTTAATTATTTTTTCAAAGGAATTTGTATTCATTATGCAGCTTTTGCTAAATTAATTTTTTTTAAAAACTCAGATAAATTGTTTGTTTTATAATTTATAAACTCACAATCTGAAAATTTACTTGCCCAAGGTTCATCATTTTCTATCCAAATTGTTTTCATACCCATTTCATATGCCGGTTTTAAATTTCTTGCAATATCTTCAACAAATACACATAATTTTGGGTCAATTTTATGTTTTTCTACTAATTTTTTATAAGGTTCTATAGAGGGCTTTGGAATAAAATTGCAATCAACAATATCAAATATATCGTCAAAAAGTTGATCTATACCTATTTTTTTAGTTACATTTAATGCATGTTTTCTTGAACCGTTAGTAAATATAATTTTTTTACCGTTAAGTTTTTCAATTTCTTTTGCAAGATCAGGATCTTTTTTTAAAAAATCAATATTGATATCATGTACGAATTCTAAAAATTCGCTCGGATCAATCTTATGATTTTTAATCATCCCATTCAGTGTAGTATTGTATTGATAAAAATAATTTTTTTGAATTTTTCTAGCTTCTTCTACGCTTACATTAAGTTTATCAGAGATATATTTTGACATTTTTTTGTCTACCTGTTCAAATACTTTAGTTTTTCCAGAATACAGGGTATTGTCTAAATCAAATATCCAAAATTCGATCAATTTAAATGATTTCATTTTCTAATAAGTGTTCCAGCCCCTTTATCCGAAAATAATTCAAATAAGATAGAACGGGGTCTTCTTCCATCGAGAATAACTACAGCTCTAACACCGTTATTAATCGCATCAATACAAGTTTCAATTTTTGGTATCATGCCACCATGGATTGTTTGTTTGTTAATGAGTTCTTTAGCTTCCATTGTACTAATTTCTGGAATTAATTTTTCTTTATCATCAAGAACTCCATCAATATCTGTTAATAATATTAATCTTCTTGATTTAATACTTCTTGCAATGGCCCCAGCAGCAGTATCAGCATTAATATTATATGCATTTCCTTTTTCATCAAGACCCATTGGAATTATAACAGGTATATAGTCATCTTTAATTATTTCTTTAAGTAATTTAGTGTCTACCCTTGTTGGTTTCCCAACAAAACCTAATTCCTTATTTTGTTGTTCCACATAAATTATGTTATTTTTTTTTATTGTTATAGATTGTGCCTTACATGATTTTTTTTCAAGAGCATTGACAATTTCTTTGTTGAATTCTGTCATAACATTTTCAACAATTTTTACCATTTTTTCATCTGTTACTCGTAAGCCCATAACGAATTTACTTTTAATATTTTGTTCGTCTAGCTTTTTTTTAATTCCCAGTCCACCACCATGAACTAGTATTGGAGTTAAACCTAATTTTTTTAAAATTACTATATCTTCGATTAAGTTGTTTAAAAGAGATTGATCTAAAAGAACTTTCCCTCCACACTTTATTACTATTTTTTCTTTTGAATATTTTTTAATATATTTTTCTACCTCTTCACTCGAAGGCCCATCTTTTGGCCAAAGTTTTTTAATTTTAATATCTAGATTTTTAACGGGCTGCTGCATTTGTTAAACAGTTTTTACTTTAGTCCCTCTCATTATTACCCATTGCTGTGCAATAGTTAATATATTGTTTATAGTCCAATACACAACTAAACCTGAAGGAAAAGGTGCTAATATAATTGTTAAAAAAATTGGAAAAAACATGAAAATTTTTGCCTGAATTGGATCAGGTGGAGTTGGATTTAATTTTTGTTGTATCCACATGCTCACTCCCATTAATATTGGCCACGCACCTATCATTAAAAAAGTAGGTGGGTCCCAAGGAATTAATCCGAATAAATTAAATATAGATGTAGGGTCTCTTTCAGATAAATCTTTTATCCAACCAAAAAAAGGTTGATGTCGCATTTCCAAAGTAACAAACAACATTTTATAAATAGCAAAGAAAAATGGAATTTGAATTAATACAGGCAAACACCCGGAAATTGGATTGACTTTTTCTCTTTTATACAAAGCCATCATTTCTTGTTGCAGTTTTACTTTATCATTCTTATGCAACTCTTTAAGCCTAACCATTTCTGGCTGAAGTATTTTCATTTTTGCCATAGATTTGAAAGAATAGTTAGCCAAAGGAAAGAATATTAACCTAACTAAAGCAGTAATGATAACAATTGCTACGCCAAAATTTCCAGTTATTTTAAAGAAGTAATCAATAATGAAAAACAATGGTTTAGTAAAAAAGTAAAACCATCCCCAATCTATTGCTAAGTCGAATTTTTCTATATTTAATTGTTCTGCATAACCGTCAATTACTGAAACTTCTTTTGCAGCTACAAATGCATTAATATTATTCGTGATAGAGCTGCCAGGATTTAGTATTTTTGGATCTTTAATTATATAATTTGCTCTATATTTTTCATTTTTTCCCAAAAATTCAGCTTTAAATTCACTTCCTTTTTCAGGGACTATTGCAGTTAGCCAATACTTATCTGTTATTCCTAACCATCCTTTAGAGCTTGTTATTGTAAATTTTTCTTTTTCTACGTCATCGAAGTTCTCTTCTTTAAGTTCATCCCCAAAGACACCCAAAAAACCTTCGTGTAAAATATAAATTTGTCTTCCTTCAGACCCCCCTTTCCTTGTGATTTGAGCATAAGGATAAAATTGAAAAGATTTATTAGAATTATTTTTTATGCTTTGGGTAATTTTAAATAGAAATTTTTCATCAAGCTCTATTTTTTTTTCAAAAATTAAACCTTCACCATTATTCCATTCAAGGGTTATTGGATTATTAGGAGTTAAGTTTAAATTTCCTTTATTCTCCCAAACAGTATCAATTAAAGGTAATTTTATTTTTTCATTTCCACCAGTAGCCCACCCAGTTTCAATATAGTATTCTTTTTGGGAATTTTTAGGATTTAAAAAAGTTACTTTTTCTTCACTGTTTAATGTTTTTTTATAATTTTTAAACACAATATCATCTATTATCGCTCCTTCTAGAGATATTGATCCTTTTATATTTTTATTTTCAACTTTTATTCTATTGGTTTTGTTTATGATTTCACTTCTTCCAATTTCCGATTTTACTTCTTTCTCATCAATAGAAGGTGAAGAGATGTCCTGATTTTTTGTAATTTCATTTTTATTATTTTTTTGATCTACAATCGGAGCTTCAAAAAAAGTTGCCCAAACAATCAAAACTAATGTTGACAAGATTATAGCTAATAAAACATTTCTACCTTCCATTGTTTATTCTCCTTTTCGGTTTTGGAGCAGGATCAAAACCACTATTCCCACCCAAAATTTTAATTGGGTGGCAGCTAAATACTCTTTTTAGGCCCAACAAAAAACCTTTTATCGGACCATGAAATTTTAAACAATCAATGAAATACTCGGAGCATGTAGGTAAATATCTACATCTGGGTAGAAAAAAAGGTGAAATAAAATATCTGTAAAATTTAATTAATGATATTAAAAAATAATTTAATATTTTCATGTGTAGCTATTTATCTTTTTAAAAGTTTTGTTTGTTTCTTCAAGAATAAATTTAAAGCTATCCTTATATACATTATTTTTACCAAAAATTACATAAGCATAGTTTAAGTCAATTAACTTCTTTTCTTTCAAAACTTCTTGTACGGCTGATTTTAATTTTCTTTTTATTTTATTTCTTATTACCGCATTTCCTATTTTTTTTTTGGTAACAAAACTAATATTTAAATATTTATTAATATTATTATTTACAATGTCTTTACTAAAGTAAATTATAAAATATTTATTGTTAATTTTTCTTTCTTTCAAAATTTTAACAAATTGAAAATTTTTATTTAAGCTTTTTAGTTTAATCATTATTAAGGCTAATCTAGGTAGATACTCTTTTTCTTCCTTTTGCCCTTCTTCTAGCAATTAGCTTTCTTCCGCCTTTTCTTTTCATTCTAGATCTGAATCCATGTCTTCTTTTTCTTACTAATCTACTTGGTTGATAGGTTCTTTTCATAAGATTTGTTTAGTCCTTCCTAAAATTTTTTGATATTTATAGGTAATAAGAACAAATAAGTACAGTTAAAAATTTATTTATGAACTTTAAATCTTCAAATTTAAAACTAATTATAGGCTTAGCATACTTAGTATTAATTTTGATTGGCTTATTTTTTTTATTTTCAGCAATAGATCTAAAGGATTTAACAAGTTATGAATTTATAAGAAAAAACAAAGATTTAATAATACAGTATAAAGATGAAAATTTTATATTTTTAACAACTATTTTTTTTATTTTTTCAGTCATATGGGTTTTGATGCTCGGTTTCGCTTCACCACTTTTATTATTCTCAGGCTTTGTATTTGGTAAATGGTGGGGAACATTAATTATACTTATTGCTACTACAGTTGGCGCAACATTATTATATGTATTAGTTGGATATTTTTTTCGTGATTTAGTAGAAAAAAAACTTATACCTAAATTTTACAAACTTAAAGAATTTTTCGAAAAAAATGACACTTTATATTTTACAGCTTATAGATTTTTAGGCGGGGGAGGACTACCCTATGCTATTCAAAATATTCTTCCCATAATATTTAATATGCCAATTAAAAATTATGCAATAGCTACTTTAATAGGAAGTGTTCCTTCAATGTTTATTACTGTATCTTTAGGCAGTGGTATTGAGAAAGTAATTGGTAAAGGTGAAAAATTTAATTTTTTTGATGTTATAAAATCCCCAGAAATTTATTTACCAATCGTTGGCTTCGTAATAATTTTAATAATTGCTTTTGTGGTTAAAAAAAATTTTTTTAAAAAAATTTTTTAGCTTTACTTAAACTAAATAATATACAAAGTAAATTTTTTACCTATTAAAACAGGAGTTAAATTAATATTCCAATCAGACGGTATTACAATTCCATGAAAATTAAATTCTTTAGAAAGTTTTATCCATTTTTCTTCAGAGTAATTATTAAAGTTACTTTTTATATTTTCGTCAGTTAAAAATGGTTTATTTCTCATATCTAAAGGTGGATTATTAAAAGGAATTCCATAAACTTTTTCAATTATTAAAGACATATTTTTGGCTGTGTTTGGAAAGTACGGTACAAAATCTAAGGAGCTTACATCAAGAATGATTGGCTTTAGAATTTTTCTCATAGCAATTGTGCTGGAAGAATAACTAGTTAGAAGATATCCATCGAATTTAATTTTTTTTGCATCGGTCCAAAATTTATCGTCATATAAAGAAACTTTTTGAGATGTATTATTTATATATTGGTTTTTTAATTTTATAAAAGTTTTGTAGTGAGATACGCTATAAGTAAGAATTATAAAAATAATAAAAAAATATTCAAGATTATCTAGGATATAATATTTTCTCTTTAAATTTTTAATTAATATAAATAGTACACTTAAAATTACTGGCCAAGCAATTACCGAATGTAGGATTGTAAATCTACCAGGCATTATTCTGACAAAAAAATCAGGAACATTGGGTAATAAAAGTTTATATAAAAAATAAAAAATTGAAGAAAAGATAATGCTACTTAATAAACAAAGTATTCCAAATTTAAAATTTTTACTAAAGTTCTTGTCAAATACAATTATACTTAAATACCCAAAAATAAATAAAACTAATGTTTTTAAAAGATATTCCAGATGAATTGAAGTTTCATTTCTATGACCCTCCCAATATTTCATGTAATTATTATAGGACTCTAGGTCAAAATATGAATTTAAATTTCCTGAAAGATAAAAGTAATAAACTAAACTGATGAATGTGAAAAAAATACCAACAATATACCCTTTAATCAATTTTTTATTATCTATGTTAATTTTTAGGTAATATTTATTTAAAATTAAAGAAAATAAAATTATTCCACTAATCCAAATTCCTATTAAAGGATGCAGACTAATTAATATAGAAGAAAGCAGTCCCGCAAAAAATAAATTGCCTGAAAAGATTAATCCAAAGATACAAGTAACCATAGCTAAACTAACCATGCCATACGAATGTTCTGAAAAAACAAGAGAAGGATAGTCAGTATCACCAAGATTTTTTTGAAAAATTAATAATGCAATAGCTATAAAAATTGAGACAGAAACAGAATTTATAGCTGAGTTTGCAGTTAGAAAAATTCCTAAAAAGTAAAGAATAGCTGTTATAAATATAATAAGTTTTGAAATATTCTGAAAAGTCCAATCAAGATCTAATAAAATTTTAGAAAGCTGATGTAAAGAAGTCCAACTTTTAACGAAATACTCTTTCATTGGGGAAATATCATCAGGGTATAAAACTATATTCGATAAAACCAAACCAGCATCAACAGCTCTTTGTTCAAAAAGGTGTATTTGTGCAAAAAAATAACTAACTAAAAGAGTTGAAATTAAAATTATTGCTATATTTAATTTATTTTTTTTAATCATTTTTAATATTTTTAGTCTTTAGTTCTTTCCACAAAGTGAAATAAGTCTGTAAATTCTTTCTTGGTCTTTAACTGCACTATTAATCTAGCCATATGGGCTCTCGTTAAATTAGAATTATCAAAAATAGAGTTTTTTAGTAAGCAAAAAATTGCCATATTATTTAAGTAACTTGCAATTAGGTAAACAACGAAGTAAAAACTAACTTCATACAATGGTGAATTTATGGGCATACATTATGATTATAAATCAAAGCGCGGAGAAAGAGCTATGTTGAAGGAAGCAAAAAGAAAAGCAAGATTAGCTCAAAAAAGAGCCAAAAGAATGATGCTTGCTGATACACCACAAAAAGAAAAAGTCAAAACGCATGATATCAAGAAAACGATTACTTTAGATGATTTGACGAATCCAAATCAGAAGTAAAATGGATGCAAATAATTTCAAAAAAAGAACATCGAATTCAAAGAATTGAACAAGAATTAAAAAAAAATCTTAAAAAAAGAAAAAAATTTCAAAACAAAATTATTAAAGAAAACAAGAAAATAAAAAAATGAGCGTTTTATCTGATCGTTGGATTAAAAAAATGGCTATTGAAAAAGAAATGATCAAGCCATTCGTTCCAGAACAAAAAAGAGGAAATCATATTTCTTATGGTTTGTCTTCATTTGGTTATGATGCAAGAGTATCAACTGAGTTTAAAATTTTTACCGATGTAGACTCGGCTGTGGTTGATCCTAAAAATTTTAATAAAAATAGTTTTGTTTCAAGAACTGGGAGCGAATGTGTTATACCCCCTAACTCTTTTGCACTAGCGAGTACGGTTGAATATTTTAAAATTCCAAAGGACATACTAGTAATTTGTTTGGGAAAATCTACTTATGCAAGGTGTGGAATAATTGTAAATGTTACGCCTTTAGAGCCAGGATGGGAAGGCCATGTAACTTTAGAATTTTCTAATACAACACCGCTGCCAGCAAAAATTTATGCAAACGAAGGTGCTGCACAATTTATATTTCTAAAAGGAAATGAAACTCCAGACATAACTTACGATAAGAGAAATGGTAAGTATATGAAACAATCTGGTGTTACTTTGCCAAAAGTATAGTTTTAAATGGAAAAATTGAAAATTACAGGTGGCAAAAAAATATCAGGAACAGTAGAAGTCTCTGGTTCAAAAAATTCAACATTACCTATTTTAGCCTCTACTATTTTAACTAACAAAAAAACAGTAATAAAAAATATTCCGCTGGTGAGAGATGTTAAAACAATGATAGACCTTTTGAGTGTTATAGGCTCAAGTATTAAATTTAATAAAAAAGAAAAAAAAATTGAAATTTTTAACAAAAAAAAATTAAAAACCTTTGCTCCATATTATCTCTTAAAAACTATGCGCGCTGGGGTATTGGTATTAGGACCATTATTAGCAAAATATGGTGTAGCAAAAGTTTCTCTCCCCGGAGGAT
Organism: uncultured Pelagibacteraceae bacterium; assembly: GCA_902589795.1. Classification (GTDB taxonomy): domain Bacteria; phylum Pseudomonadota; class Alphaproteobacteria; order Pelagibacterales; family Pelagibacteraceae; genus AG-414-E02. The sequence continues at coordinate 48,998 of CACIUJ010000002.1, forward strand.
GTGCTATAGGCACAAGACCAGTGGACATACATTTAAAAGCTCTAGAAAAAATGGGAGCGAAGATTAAAATCAAAAATGGTTATATTATTGCTTCAGCAAAAAAGGGCTTAATAGGTTGTAAAATAAAATTTCCAAAAATTTCAGTAGGAGCAACGGAAAATATAATAATTGCAGCATGTTTAGCAAAAGGAAAAACCAAATTAATAAATTGTGCTTACGAACCAGAAGTTAAGGACCTTGTTGAATTTTTGAAAAAAATTGGATGTAAAATTAAGTGGGTTGGATTAAGAAGCCTTGATATAGAAGGGGTAAAAAAATTTAAGGCTGCTTCCCACGAAGTTGTTTTTGACAGAATCGAAGCAGGAACTTTTATTGTAGCGTCAGCATTAACAAATGGAAAATTAAAAATTAAAAACATTAATCATAAAATTATGTCAGCAGAAATTAATTCATTTAAAGAAATGGGATTAAAAATATTAAAAAAAAGAAAATATATAGTTGTTAGTCACTCAAAAAAAATTAAAAGCATAAATATTTCTACTAAACCCTATCCAGGTTTTCCAACAGATTTACAGGCTCAAATTATGGTTTTAATGACAAAAGCAAATGGAGTTTCTACAATAAAAGAAAATGTTTTTGAAAATAGATTCATGCACATTCCAGAACTAAGAAGAATGGGGGCAGAAATAGAAATAAAAGGAAATACAGCTAAAATTTTTGGTAATGTTAAATTAAATGGAGCTGAGTTGACAGCCACAGATTTGAGAGCCTCCGCCTGTTTAGTTTTAGCGGGATTAGTTGCTACAAAAAAAACAATTGTTCATAGAATCTATCATTTAGATAGAGGCTATGAAGAAATAGAAAAGAAATTATTTAAGTGTGGAGCAAAAATAAAAAGACTAAGATGAATGAAAATGAAAAAGTTAATCTCAAACTAATAGCAAAAAATCAAAAAGATCTTAAAGTTGTTTCCGCTTATTCCCAAGACAGCATTGTTAATGTAAAGGACATGGTTTTTTTAAAAGGCAACAGAACTTTTATTATGTTAACAAATAGATTTATGTGGGAAGATGTTGAAAAAGGTTTTTTTAGACATAATAGAAGAATTAGATGTGCGATTAAATTTGAAGAAATTATTAGAGTTCAATCAAAAAATATTAATCAAAAGGATAAAAATACTCCACTAGAATGCTTGGCAATTGAATGTAAATTAATTGCAGACACCAATTATGAGATAAAAATATTTTTTTCAGGTGGTAGTGTTATTACTTTAATTTCTGAAGCAGTAGAGGTTTCAATGCATGATTTAGGTAAATCTTGGAAGGTTAAACATGTTCCAATCCACAAAATTTGAGTGTTGAATTATTATTAATTTTTAATTAAAACATTATAAAATAAATTAAGGAAATAATATTGGCCAAACAAGATTTTTTAGAATTCAAAGGTAAGGTAACCGAGTTGTTGCCAAATGCAATGTTTAGAGTTAAGTTAGAAAATAATCATGAGGTTTTAGCGCATACGGCGGGAAAACTTAGAAAAAACAGAATAAGAGTATTAGCTGGAGATAATGTTTTAGTGGAAGTCACTCCTTATGATTTAACCAAAGGTAGAATAATTTTTAGGTTTTAGTTTACAAGGCCAGGTAGCTCAGTCGGTAGAGCAGAGCCCTGAAAAGGCTTGTGTCGGCGGTTCGATTCCGTCCCTGGCCACCACACTTTTTATTGAGATTCGTTAATACTTAGTTCTTCTTTTATTTTATTAATAAAATTTGATAAAAGACTTCTTTCTTCACTTGTAAAAAGACTTTCTTTTTGATTTGCAGATTTAATTTCTTCTTTTACTTTTTTAATAATTTTTTCCCTTGTCTGTTTATTATGTATTAAATTTTCAACTTTATTCTCATAATTTCTTATTATTATTCCTATGGTAAATTGAAACAATATATAAGCAGCAATAACTACAATAAAAGTTTTATAAATAAATATTTTCATGGCAATTTTTATTTTTAATTATATTATACATTAGTTTTTTTAAAGATTATTGTTTTTTTTTATAAATTGTATTTATCGTAATGTCATCAACTTTTATCTCATGTATAATATTGAAATTTTCTGGTTTAATAAAATTTGTAGGTTTAATTTCCCCCCTCCAATCTGTAAAGTTATTTGTTATGTAATCAGCGTTATTTATGTTATCTACTATTATAATTTTACTTCTATCTTTTTTTCGAAGTATTTTTTTACTTACATAGAGATCGGTAGTATTTAAATTATATACTTTTATTTTTTTACTTTCTTTAGAAATTATATATTCTAACGCACTTTTGTTACTTACCCCAAGATAATCCATTTCAAATTTTTCATTAAAATTTTTTCCTGCAAGAAAATTAAAGTAAACATATTGAAATGGATGATTTTTATACATCCAAATACCAGTTGGCAAAATTAATATTAATATTAAAATATATAAAAAATAATTTTTTTTCTTAAAAAAAATAATCTTTATTAAATGCAGGGCAAAAATAGCAATTAATAAAAAACTTGGATAAATGAAGTATAGGTGCCTCCATCCATCATAAGATACAGAGCGAAAATCAATGGCAGCTATTATAGGAATGAGAAAAGTTAAAAGAAAAAGTAAATCTTGTAATTCTTTTTTTCCTCTCCATAAATCTTTGTAAGAATTGCTATTTTCTATTTTAAATAATCTTTTTAAAGCTCTTCTGACAATAAAGATAAAACCAGAAACGAATAATACTATGTATAAAACAGGCGTAGTTAAAAAAATCCATACCAAGTGATAGTGCCATGGAGAAAGAGATCTAATAAAATGTTCACCCAAATAAAAATTATAAATATGATGACCATGTCCACTTAACGATTCTAAAGCATGTAAAAAATTTTTTAATGGATTTTGCCACAAGTATGGCCAAAACAAAATAACAAAGAATAAAGTTAATATTAGGCACCACACCAAAGGTTTTGTTATTTTTTTTCTAATATTTTCTTTACGTAAAATATTAATTAAATAAATGATAAAAATTAACGTTGGTAAAATTATCCCAAAAATTCTAACATTAATCGTTAAAGCAGAAATGAGAGCAAATAAAATTGTATATTTGAAATTTTTTTCTTCTAAAAATTTAATAGCAACAAAAAGATTAATTATAAATAAAGACATAAATACTAAGTCCTTATTATTATAAAAGCTCTCAGCAAATATTCTTGGACTAATGATTAAGAATAAAGCTCCCACCATTCCCAAAAACCAAGAATTGTATCTATTTTTTAATATAAGGTAGAAAAAATAAACAGAAATAAAAAAAAGTAAAAAAGTTGAAAAATGCCTTAACAAAAATATTTCTCTGCTATCTTTTATTTCAAAAATTAACTCTATTATTGCCATTGGAAGATTAAATGTTATACCGCTAGTTACCACGCCAGCTGAAGTAGTCATCATTCCAAAATTATTGAAACTTTCTTGGTCAAATAATTTATTTAGTTTGTCCAAATGTTCTGGAAAAAAATTTTTTAAAATATATTGCAATGAGACAAAACCAACAGCCCTTGTCTTGTCCTCATCTATTGATATGCCATAATCAGAAACAATATATATGCCAATTAAAAAAAATATTAGAAAAAATAGAAAAATGTATATATTTTTATTTAAATTTAAAAAAATCATTAAAAATTAATATTAATAGTTTGCCATCCATTTATTGTTTTGCGCATACCCCAAAAACCATTATAAGCAGACACTGGTTTTTTAAAAAAATTATAAACCGCAATACAAACACCAGGATGAAATTCTTTTTTTGTTTTTGGATCTATAACTAAATTAATTTCCTTATTTGTTTCAGCATAATCTATATCTATCTCGTGTCTTTGTAAGTCTAGATCATCACCACAAAGAATTCCCCCTTCTTTCAATAACACTTCTGCATTTTTTAAATCTCTAATGACATTCGAATAATAATGAGAAGCATCTATAAAGGCTATATCAAAACTATTTTTTTCAAGAGTTGGAAGTATTACATCGCTCTCTCCTCTTATTGGCGTAACCATTTTTGAAATTCCTGCAGCAGAAATGTTATAATTAAAAAGTTTAAAAATTTTGTCATTTTCCAAAGCTTTGTCCATAATCATTGGAGCTTTATTAATCATATCTTTTTCGGGCTTTACATAAGAGCCCCAACGATCAACACAAACAATTTTAAATTTTTGTCCACTGTCTTGTATTGCTTCGGCCCAAGCAGTAGCTGAATTTCCTGCGTAGGAACCGACTTCTAAAATTTTAAATTCTTGATTTTTGCTGCCCAATATTTCCTTTTTCACCAAACCTTGCATATAAGGTTTTCGTGTTGCCCATGTTTGCCTAGCCATTAAATAAAAACCAAAATAAGGTTTATTTTGAATTTTACAAAATAAATAAGGAAACAGACCTAAAAGACTTAAAATATTAATTAAAAATTTTGATTTTACAAATTTATAGAATAAAAATTTGTGATTTTTTTTTACATATGTAGTAAAATTTGCTTTCATGACTTTTTTTATAATATATTATGGTATACAATAGTAGAATGAAAAAAGAACCTTCAACATTAGAGTTAATTGAAAGAGGTTTTGCTCCTCAAAATGGAAAAATTGATATTTTGTTTATTTTTCCCCCAACAACATCAGAGGGAAGGGAAGCTTACCACCACAGAGCAATGATTCCCCTGGGCATAGCTAGTCTAGCTGGCTATTTAAGAGAGAAGGGATGTGGAGTTGGTGTATTGGATTGTCCAGGATTGAGGATACAATCGAATGAAATATTTAAAATAATAGAAGAAAAAAATCCATCAATAATAGCTTTTTCCACAACAACTTATACTTTAGACAGATGTGCTGAAATTGCTAAAAAAGTCAGAAAAAATTTTCCGAACAAATTAACACTTATAGGTGGATCGCATGCCAACGTAGCATCTATGGAGACAGCTAATACCTATGATTACTTTGATATCATTTCATACGGGCTAGACGGAGAATATATTATTTATGATGTAGTAAAAAAATATTCTTTAAAAAAATTTAATAGAAATGAGTTTTTGAATGATGAAGAATTAATGAAAAGTATAAAAGGAATTATTTTCAAAGTAGAAAAGAAAATTGTGAGAAATGCACCAAGCGAAAGCATTAAGGACTTAGATGAGTTACCATTCCCGGCAAGAGATCTTTTTCCCCTGGAAAGATATAAGCCTTTAGAAAACCAATACAGAAAATTACCTGCCACCACTATGGTTGTTATTAGAGGTTGTCCCTATGTTTGTACATTTTGTGATCAAGCGCGCACAGGAGCCAGACGAAGGAGTCCAAAGAAGGTAGTTGAAGAAATGAAATATTGTGTCGAAAAACTGGGAGTTAAAGAAATAACTTTTTGGGATGACACACTAAGTTATCATAAAAAATGGATGAGAGAATTTCTAAATCTATTAATTAAAGAAAATTTAAATTTGAGTTGGTCTTGTTATGCCGCAGTTAATACAGTTGATAGAGAAATACTACAACTAATGGGTAAAGCAGGTTGTTGGAACATATTTTATGGTTTTGAAACAGCCGTTGATGTATTGGCAAAAAATATACTAACGAACAGAAAAAATACTAATCTAGAGAGAATGAAACAAGTAGCTAAATGGAGCAGAGAGGCTGGTATTGAAATAAGAGGTTCTTTTATGGTGGGAATGCCAGGTGAAACTCCAGAGTTGGCTAAACAAACTATTCAAAATGCAATTGAGATAGACCCAGATTACGCCCAGTTCTCGGTAGTTTGTCCTTTTCCTGGCACACAGTTGGCTAAAGAAATAAAGCAGGGAAAATGGGGGAAGTTTATATCAGAAGATCTGGAAGAATATAATACAATGAAAGTTACATGGCTACCTTTTGGCTACAATAGCCCCGAAGAGTTAGAAAACATGGAAAGATATGCTTATCGAAAATTTTATTTAAGACCAAGTTATATTTTAAGGAGAATAGCGAAAATTATAAAAACTGGAAGTATCACAGACTTAATGCGACATATTAAAGGAGCAATAGCTCTAGTGAAAGGTAGTTATCTAATTCCAATTAGTAAGAAAAAAGAGACTATAAAAATAAAATATTGAAGATTCCATTTCTAAATACTGCGTACAGATTAATTTCCAGCGAGCACATGAAAAAAGTGCTTTATCTTGGTAAATATAGATTGGCATTTAGCACGGCTAGAAATAGTTATTTTTTTGTTAAAGTTAAAATTATTTTTACAGCCTTTTACAAGGGCAAAATAACTTTGAGAAAAATTTGGAACGCCATAATTTGTAATTTAAGTTTTTATTTTAAAACACAAAAATCAGGAAAATCACCAATTATTGTGTCAGTTGATCTTTGGAATGAATGCAATGAAAATTGCGTATTTTGTAGAGGCAGCGATGGTAAAATATATGATTTAAATTCAAGTAAAACAGATTCTTTTATTCCAAAGATCAAGTTAGATGTAAAATATTTTAAGCAGGTGGTGGAAGCATTTAAAAGAGATCTTTTAATGATTATTCCCTATGTTAATGGGGAACCATTAATGCATAAGGACATATACGAGGCTATTGGTTATGCCAATAAAAACAGGCTTTTAACTTTAATAGCTAGTAACGGAATACTTTTAAATAGCAACAATTCAGATAAATTAATTGATGCTGGTTTAGATTTTTTAAAAGTACATATTAGTGGATTTACCAATCCAGTTCATAAAATACAACACAGAAAAGGTGATGTTAATTTAATTTTGAAGAATTTAGAAACTTTTAATAAAAAAAAATATGAAAAAAAATCAAACACATTGGTTATGCTTGATTATATTTTGTACAATCACAATAAACACGAAGTAGACTTAGCAAAAAAATTTGCGGACAATCTCGGGATACTTTTTAATGTAAGACCGGGCAATCCTAAATTCATGGAAGATTCTGAAAATGTTCAGAATACAGTTAGCTTTAATTTTAGAAAAGCATGCGATTGGCCTTGGAAAGCTTTAACAATTGATTGCAATAGAAATATTAATCCATGTTGTGAATATTCAGTTTTTTCAAATAAAACCCCTTATGAGCAGATTGAGGATTCCACCGACCTTAAACAGTTATGGACGGGACAAAATGTTGTCAATTTTAGAAAAGAACATGCAAAAAATGGAAGAGTTAATTTGGAGGTTTGTAAGAAATGTGATCGCGTTGGACTTGGATTTAAATATTGATTGTTAAAATTATTTCTTCTCGCATTGAACAACTCCATCAATACCCATTTTGACAACAGTTTCAGTGCCAATAGCGGGAGTTTCATCCATTTCTAAAATTTCAATTCTTTTTTCTAATATATTAAAATTACCTGAAGAAGAGCATAACTCAGAAGCTTTTTTATCAAAATCGTTTTTTAGTTCGTCAATGAATTTTTTTGCTTTACCTGAAGTATTTTCATATTCACTAATTTTAACCCATTTCTTAGCTTTTAATTTTATGCTGTGCCTATTTTTTATTTTTGATTTATTTTCTTTAGTCTCAAGCAATGTACAAGCATTACTAGATCCCGATTGATCTATACACAAACCATCTCCATAAGGTAAACCAGCTGCAAAACGACCTACATAAGTTTGACCATCGGAATAGGTTAAAGTTCCTTTTCCATGACGCTTTCCATCTTTCCACTCACCAGCATACTTTGAACCATCGACATAAAAAAAGGTACCATCACCATCAGGTTTATCATTTTTAAATGTACCTGAATATTTTCTACCATCCTTCCAAGTTTTTGTTCCACTACCAGTAATTTTTCCTTCTTTCCACTCTCCATAGTATTTTGTTCCATCAGAATAAATAAAAGTTCCCTGTCCATGTCGTTTATCATTTTGAAATGTTCCGCTGTATTTGGAGCCACCTGGATATAAGATCGTTCCATCAATAATTTTTCCATTTTCAAACTTTCCTATATATATAAAATCTTTTTCATTTGTATATGTGCCCACACAACCTGTCCAGGTTTTATAATTATTACCTTTACATTTAATATTTGTTTTTTGTTTAATCAAAATCTTTTTTTGAATTTTTAATATTTCCTCTTCCTCTTTATTAGTTTCAGCAACTTCAATTTTTTCTACATCCCAATCTGACTTTACCTCTTCACAATAACTTTGTTGTTTGGGCCCCACTGGTCTAAAAATACCCAAACCAATTTCTTTTTTATAATTTTGTTTAACTACTGAATTAGAATTGGAATCTAGATAGTATATAAAAAAAGAATCATCACTTTTTCCACTCTTAATTTTTTTACTGATAATTTTATCTTTTTGAATTGTTTCAATACCATCATCGAATTCTTGAAAGCTTCCATCTGCTGTTTCAAAATTTACTGTAATAGTTCTATTTTTGGTGTCTATTATATAATTTGCTATCAAAACATCTGTCAATTTACAATTTTTAAAATAATAAGATTCAGCATATGCCGCGTTTAGAAAAAAGAGAAAACCGAAAGATATTGCGATTATAATTTTTTTCATCAAATTCATTGCCTTAAAATTCGTGTAGTTTATCATTTAAAAAGTCATATTTCATCTTGACATATCTCTTCAAAATCTATTAAAGAAGCCCTATTGTAGATTTTCTACAGTATATTAATAACTAATAAGGAACGAGTAAATGAGTCTTAAAGGTAAAGTAAAATGGTTCAATGGAAAAAAAGGTTATGGTTTCATTGAACGTGAAGACAAAGAAAAAGATGTTTTTGTTCATCATACTGCTGTAAAAGCGGCGGGTCTTAAGTATTTGAATGAAGGCGATGAATTAACATTTGAAGTTGAGAACGGCGAAAAAGGTCCTTCCGCAGTAAATCTGCAAAAAGCTTAATCGTATTTCAATAAATTTCATAAAATTTGGGGCAGAGATTATAAATGAATAATTTGAACTGCCCCATAAAATTTGTTGTTAGATTGGCTATCAATGAATTTAAACTAAACAAAGAAAGGTAATAACATGAGTATCAAAGGTAAAGTAAAATGGTTTAACCCACAAAAGGGTTACGGTTTTATTGAACGAGACGACAAAGAAAAAGATGTTTTCGTTCATTCTTCTGCAGCGCAAGCAGCAAGCTTGGAGCTTAATGAAGGTGACCAATTAACATTTGATGTTGAGACAGGTCAAAAAGGTCCTTCCGCAGTTAACTTGCAAAAAGTTTAATTGCATACAATCTATTGTTGCAAATTAGAAAAATTATGCTAATTTGCAGCAATGATTAAAAATTTAAAAATCATAAAAATTCTAAATGCAAAACACCATTTTGCACATGCTAGGCTATTGCTTAGCTAAATCATTACATATTTAAAATATAAATTTATTAACAAATAATATAAAAAGGAGTTATGCAGCAGTAGCTCAGTTGGTTAGAGCACTAGTTTGTGGAACTAGGGGTCGGTGGTTCGAATCCACCCTGCTGTACCAAAATAATGAGTAAAGAAAAAAATCTTAAACCCTCTAAGGAATTACCTTTAGGTTTTGTAGATAGACAGGAAAAAGAATTATTAATCCGAGATTTTATAATTTCTAATATCAAAGAAGTTATGACTAAGTACGGATTTCAATATCTCGAGACACCAAGTTTTGAGTATACGGATAGTATTGGAAAATTTTTGCCTGACAAAGAAAGACCAGACCAAGGAGTGTTTTCTTTTAAAGATGAAAATAAATGGTTATCACTTCGATATGATCTTACTGCTCCTTTAGCAAGGTACGTTGCAAAAAATTACCTTGAGATTCCCAAACCTTTTAAACGTTATCAACTAGGAACAGTATGGAGAAACGAAAAACCAGGACCCGGAAGATTTAGAGAGTTTTTACAATTCGATGCAGATTACGTAGGAACAAAGAGTTTACAAGCTGATTCTGAACTTTGCGTATTAATATCTGAGATACTAGAAAAATGTGGACTAGATAAAAAAGATTATACTGTGAAAATTTCTTCTAGAAAATTAACTGATAAACTCTTTGAGAAATTAAAAATTAAATCAAAAGAACAAATATCAACTATTTTACGTGCTCTTGATAAGATCGATAGACTTGGATGGGAAGAGGCAAAGAAACTTCTTGGTGAAGGCAGAAAAGATAAATCTGGAGATTATACAAAGGGGGCAAATCTTAATAATGATCAGATAAAAATAATTGAAAATGCTTTAAAAAGCAAAACACCTGACAGTGAAGACGTTTTAGAAATTATCAAAATATTAAAAGATTATAATTTTGAAAACTACAAATTTGATCCATCGGTGATAAGAGGTTTAGAATATTATACAGGTCCTATTTTTGAGGTTAATTTAAATTTTGAAGTAAAGAATTTAAAAGGACAAACTATTCAATTTGGTTCAATAGGGGGAGGCGGAAGATACGATAATCTTGTAAGCAATTTTGGAAATTTTGATTGTCCTGCAACAGGAATATCAATCGGCCTTGATAGGCTGGTGTTTGCTTTAATGCAAAAAAAGGATTTTAAAACAAAGACTACTAAACCTGTAGTCATATGTGTTTTTGATAAAAACAAAAACAAAGAATATGTTGGGATATTAAATAAACTCAGAACATCAAATATCAGTTCTGAGATTTATCCAGGCGAAGGTAAGTTAAAAAAACAAATGGAGTACGCAAACAAAATAGGTTCCCCAGCTGTTATTTTGTATGGCGATGATGAAATAAAATCTGGAAAAGTAACATTAAAAAATCTTGAAAGTGGTAAAGAAAGACTGATTAAAATTGAGGATCTAGTAAATGCAATCAAAGAAATACTCTGAAAATATAATAAAAGTTTTTAAGAAAGATGGTTTCATTTTATCAGAACCAGACGTTCTTTTAGATTCAAATTACATTATTCAAAGATCAGGCGAGAATTTTAGAAAGTTAATGCTTACTTTCGAAGATGATACTGGGAAGAGCATGTGCTTACGACCAGATTTGACCATTGCTTCTTGTATAAAATATTTAAAAGATAACTCTAAAGTTAATTCGAAAATTTTTTATTCAGGACAAGCTTACAGAAGATCAAACAACTCAAAAGACAAAGTTGTCAATGATCAGCTAGGAATAGAGATTTTAGGCTCTAAAAATAAATCTAATGATGATTTAAAAGTTTTAAAAACAATTGCAAATTCAATTGAAAAAATAAAAATAAAAAATACATCGATAAAAGTGAGTGATGTAAGTTTGTTTCAAAAGTTAATAGAGTCTTTGACAATTCCGGAGAGGTGGAAGATGAGACTCAAAAGGCACTTTTGGAGACCTCAATATTTTGAAGATTTGCTTAAAAGGCTTGAAACCAACTCTGATGTAGATCCAACAGAAGTTGAGCTAGATAAAAAAAGATTTACTGAAATGAAAAATTTTGATCAAAACAAAGAGATTGCAAGCCGCAAAGTTTCTGAAATTTTGACTAGATTTGATAGAAAAATAAAAGATCCAAGGTCTTTTGCAGAAAATAAAAAAATTGTAAAAATTATTAGAGAGTTTTTAAAAATTAATTGTCCAATTAGTCAATTGGATAAAATATTAAAAAATTTTGTTAAAAAAAATAAATTAAGTAATAGTGTTTTCAACGATTTATCAACTATAAAGAATTTATCTAAGATAAATTCAAACACTAATTTTTCAACAAATTTTGGTAGAGATTTAGAATATTATACTGGAATAGTTTTTGAGATATACAACTCATCGAAAAAAGAAATTGCAAGAGGTGGAAGATATGATGGCTTATTAAAGAGTCTGGGGTCTAAAAAAAATATCTCAGCTGTCGGGGCTGCAATTAATTTAAATAATTTATAAATATGAAAAATTTAATAACTATAGGTTTGCCAAGCAAAGGAAGATTAAAAGAAGGATCAATAAGTTTCTTTAAAAAAAATAATTTTAAACTAACCTCCAATGGAGGTGAAAGAAATTATTTCGCACAAATAGAGAATTTACCTGATTCAAAAATTATTTATTTGCACGCTAAAGAAATAATCCAAAGACTTGGTGACGGGACAATTGACATGGGAATATCCGGTTTAGATTTATTAAAAGAATCTTCTATTAATCTACAAAAAAAAATTGAAATTAAAAAAAAACTTGATTTTGGTGTAGCCGATGTAGTGGTTGCCATTCCTAATGACTGGATAGATGTTCAAACAATAGCAGATTTAGAGGAAATTTCTTTTGTTTTTAGAGACAAAAAAAATACCAGGTTAAGAGTGGCAACAAAATATCCAAATTTAACTAATAATTTTCTGGTCTCAAAAGGAATTACCCAATATAAACTTGTATCAAGTCTTGGGGCAACAGAAACCTATCCATTCATTGGATCTTCTGAAATTATTACCGATATAACTTCAACTGGAAAAACTTTAAAAGACAATAATCTTAGAGTTCTTAAGGATGGGTTTATTTTAAATTCTCAAGCCTGTTTATTGATTTCAAAAAAAAAGGCCGCAACTTTGCGACCTTTTTTAAATTTATTAATTTAAGTGGTTACATACCCATTCCACCCATACCACCCATACCACCCATTCCTCCAGGAGGTATAGCAGGAGCCGAATCTTTTTCTTCTGGTTTATCAGCTACCATCGCTTCTGTTGTAATTAATAATCCAGAAATTGAAGCAGCATCTTGCAAAGCTGTTCTAACAACCTTGGTTGGATCTATAATTCCTTTTGAAAACATATCACAAAACTCTTCATTTTGAGCATCATAACCTTGGCTTGGTTTTTTACCCTCTAAAAGTTTACCAACGACAACTGATCCATCTACACCAGCATTCGTAGTTATTTGTCTTATTGGAGCCTCTAATGCTTTTCTAACAATGTCTATACCTGCCTTTTGATCAGCTCCTTTTGATTTTACTTTATCTAGATCTTGGGCTGCATAAAGAAGTGCACAACCGCCACCAACTACAACACCTTCTTCTACAGCGGCCCTTGTTGCATTTAATGCATCTTCTACTCTATCTTTTCTTTCTTTAACTTCTACTTCTGTAGCACCGCCAACTTTGATCACCGCAACTCCACCAGCCAGTTTAGCTAATCTTTCCTGAAGTTTTTCTTTATCATAATCAGAAGTTGTTTCTTCTATTTGTTTTCTAATTTGATTGCATCTAGCTTCTATGTCAGATTTTTTTCCTGATCCAGCAACTATTGTGCTGTTGTCTTTATCTATTTTAACTTTTTTACAAGATCCCAGATCATTTATTTTAACATTTTCTAATTTAATACCTAAGTCTTCAGAGATTACTTGTCCGCCAGTTAATATAGCAATATCTTCTAACATAGATTTTCTTCTATCTCCAAAACCAGGGGCTTTTACAGCAACAACCTTTAAACCTCCTCTTAATTTATTTACAACTAACGTTGCCAAAGCTTCGCCTTCAACATCTTCTGAAATTATCATTAGTGGTCTTCCAGCCTGAACTACGGATTCCAATAAAGGTACCATTGTTTGTAAGTTAGCCAATTTTTTTTCGTGCAGTAAAATTAGTGGATTTTCTAATTCAGTTGTCATCTTGTCGGCATTTGTGATGAAATAAGGAGAAAGATAGCCTCTGTCGAACTGCATACCTTCTACTACGTCTAATTCTGTTTCGAGACCTTTTGCTTCTTCTACAGTTATAACTCCTTCATTACCAACTTTTTGCATTGCTTTAGAAATCATATCTCCAATTTCTTTTTCCCCATTAGCAGAAATTGTTCCCACTTGGGCAACTTCATCATTGGTTTTTACTTTTTTTGAAGAAGATTTTAATTTTTCAATTACATGTGCTACGGCGTTATCTAATCCTCTTTTAACATCCATTGGATTCATTCCAGCAGTAACATATTTAATACCTTCTCTTACTATTGCTTGCGCCAAAATAGTAGCTGTTGTAGTTCCATCTCCAGCTTCGTCATTAGTTTTGCTCGCAACTTCTTTAACCATCTGAGCTCCCATATTTTCAAATTTATCTTGGAGTTCAATTTCTTTAGCTACCGTTACCCCATCTTTAGTAGTACGTGGAGCACCATAAGATTTATCTAAAACTACGTTTCTTCCCTTGGGTCCCAAAGTTACTTTAACTGCATTAGCCAAAGTATCTACTCCCATTAGCATTTTTGTTCTTGCTTCTGTGTCGAATTTTACAATTTTTGCCATTTTATTTTTTTCCTTTCGAAATTCCCATAATGTCAGATTCTTTCATTATGCTATATTCTTTTCCATCTATTTTTACTTCTGTGCCTGACCACTTGCCAAAAAGAACCAGGTCTCCAACTTTTACATCCATTGGTATTATTTTTCCATCTTCTGTTCTAACACCAGATCCTATAGCCACAACTTTACCTTCCTGAGGTTTTTCTTTTGCTGTATCAGGAATTATTATTCCTCCAGAAGTTTTTTCTTCGCTATCCAAAACTTCAATTAAAACACGATCATGTAATGGTCTAAATTTCATACTAAAATTACTCCTAATTTTTTTAATAGCAGATATATAATGATGGATATTAATATTTCAATACCCTCATAATATTTGAAATTTATACCACAAATACAGCAAAAAGCTGTATTTTTCACCTTTCTTAAGCTAATCATTAGCTGTAGTGAAGATAAAACTTATTAAAGGGCTAAATCAAATTCAAAAAAAATATGACACATTTTTTATAGATTTGTGGGGAGTTGTGCATAATGGGATAGAAGTTTATCCAGAAGCAATAGATGTTTTACAAAATTTAAACAAATTAAATAAACGATTTGTACTTATTTCAAATGCACCAAGGCCATCCAAAAGTGTAGTAAAATATTTATTAAAATTAAAAATGGATAAAAAACTTATCGAAAATTTATTTACCTCAGGTGAAGCAGCGCTTCAAACTTTAAAAAATAATGTTTATGGTAAAAAATTTTATCATGTGGGTTCCAAAGGACAAGGTGATTTGACGAAAGGTTTAGAAAAAAACCAAACAGAATTAGATAAATGTGATTTTATACTTTGCACAGGACTTTTTGATAATGAAAAAAATTCACTAAATTATTATGAAAATTTATTAAAAAGATATACAAAATTAAAGATGTTATGTACAAATCCAGATTTGATAGTGCATAGAGGCTCGCGAGAAGAATATTGTGCAGGAACTATTGCTGAAATATTTAAAAACTTAGGTGGAGAAGTGATTTATTTTGGAAAACCTTACCCAGAAATTTATAATCTCTGCGTAAAAAAAAATGAAAGTGTTCTTGCTATTGGAGATAATATACGAACTGATATTGTAGGTGCAAATAATATGAAATTTGATTCATTACTTGTGACAGAGGGGATACATAAAAAAGAATTTTTAGATTTATCTGTTGAAAATTATGACAAAGTTTTAAGTAAATATAAAGCAAGTACAAATTATTACCAAAAAAAATTAAGCTGGTAGAGTATGAAAATTTTTAATAAATTTTTAATCCCAAAAACATATAAAAGATCATCGCTGGCCATTGGAAATTTTGATGGGATTCACAAAGGACATCAAAGAGTTTTTAAAAATGCCAGCGAATTTGCTAAACAAAATAAATCAAAATTTGGAATTTTAACTTTTTCTCCTTTGCCAGTTATGTTTTTTAATAAAAAAATAAAAAATTATAAATTAACTTCTGACAATGAAAAATTACGTTTACTAAAAAAATTCCATGTAGATTTTGTTTTTAATGTAAAATTTAATAGGAAGTTTTCCAAAATGAGTGCTAATAATTTTATTTCTAATATTATTTATAAAAAGATAAATCCAGCTCGTATTTTTGTTAGTAACAACTTCAAATTTGGATATAAAAGAAAAGGCAATCTTAATCTTTTAAAAAAGTTTGAAAAAAAATATAATTATAAGTTAATAAAAATTAGTCCATATAAATATAAAAAAAAAATAGTTTCATCTACAAAGATTCGAAAATTATTGAACAAAGGAAATATTGATTTAACAAATAAATTGCTTGGGAGAACTTGGATGGTTGATGGTCATGTCGTCAGAGGAAAAAAGTTAGGGAGAAAGTTAGGTTATAGGACATGCAATGTTAGAATAAAAAACTATATATTGCCTAAGGCTGGAATTTATGCAGTGAAATTATTAATAGGAAGTAAAAGAAAATTATATTTTGGTGCTGCTTATTTTGGTTCACGTCCTACTTTTAAAGGAAAAGAAATTTTTCTTGAAATATATATTTTTGGTATTAATAAAAATCTTTATAAAAAGAAATTAAGAGTATATTTTGTAAAATTTATAAGGACAGATAAAAAATTTAAGAATTCATCAGAATTAGTAAGACAAATGAATAAAGATGTGATTTTAGTAAAAAAAAGGTTAAAAGAAAAGATATTTGTATGAGTAAAGAAAATATTAACTTACCAAAAACCTCATTTTCCATGAAAGCAAATTTGCCTGTCAAAGAACCTACTATTTTAAAAATTTGGGAAAATTTAAATTTATATAAAAAGCTTAGAGAATCTAGCAAAGGAAAAGAGAAATTTATTTTACATGATGGTCCACCATATGCAAATGGCCATATTCATATGGGAACAGCTTTGAACAAAATTTTAAAAGACATAATTACAAGATTTCACCAAATGGACGGAAAAGATTCTGTCTATGTTCCGGGCTGGGATTGTCATGGATTACCCATAGAGTGGAAAATTGAAGAACAATATAAAAAAAATAAAAAAGACAAAGATCAAGTTCCTATAAAAGATTTTAGATTAGAATGTAGAGAATTTGCCCAAAAATGGATAAAAATTCACATAGAAGAATTTAAAAGATTAGGTGTAGAAGGAGATTGGAAAAATTATTACTCCACAATGAGCTTCGATGCTGAGGCTCAAATAGTTAGAGAGTTGGGTAAATTCTTACTTGATGAAAGTTTGTACCAAGGCTATAAGCCCGTGCTTTGGTCTACGGTGGAAAAAACTGCACTTGCAGATGCTGAAGTTGAATATAAAGACCACACTTCCAATACAGTGTATGTAGGTTTTAAAGTTAAAGATTCAAAAATTGATTTATTAAAAGGTTCTGGAATTATTATATGGACCACAACACCCTGGACAATACCCGCGAATAAGGCTTTGGCCTATAATAAGGATCTTGATTATGCAATTATTGAGATTAATTCTATATCAGAGAATTTTGATAATAAGAAAATTGTAATTGCTACGCAACTCATTGACCAAGTTTTAAAAGAATGCAAAATTGAATCTTATAAATTAGTTAAAAAAATAAAAGGAAAAGAGTTTAAAGAAACAATTTGTTCGCACCCTTTTGAAAATTTGGGATACCAGTACGATGTCCCAATGCTGGAAGCTAATTTCGTAACACTTGAACAAGGAACAGGCTTTGTTCATTGCGCCCCAAGTCATGGACCGGATGATTTTAATTTGTGTTTACAGCATGGAATTAAATCTTTAGACACGATAGATGATGACGGAAAATACACTAAGCATATTAAAAAATTTGAAGGTATTCATATTTTTAAAGCAGATCAAATCGTAATTGAAAATCTAAAAGATTGTAAAAAGTTATTGAGTAATGGAAAGCTTACTCACAGCTACCCTCACTCCTGGAGATCTAAAGCACCTTTAGTTCATAGAGCTACATCTCAATGGTTTATCTCAATGGAAAAAAGGAATTTAAGAAAAAAAGCACTTAAAGCAATTGACGAAACTGAATTTTATCCTGCACGAGGAAGAGATAGAATTAGATCAATGATAGAGACCAGACCAGATTGGTGTGTTTCTCGACAAAGAATTTGGGGAGTGCCTTTACCACTATTTGTTTCAAAAAAAACAAAAGAACCTTTGAAAGATCCAGAAATAATAGAGAACATTGCTAAAATTTTTGAAAAAGAAGGAGCGGATTGTTGGTTTACCGACGATCCTCAAAAATT
>CACIUJ010000003.1 GCA_902589795.1 uncultured Pelagibacteraceae bacterium
TTTTTTTTATAATAAGGTAATACTCGCTCACAAGTATCTTCTAAAGACTCACTTAAAATATCTGAAATAATTTTAGTTTTATATGGATGATCTTTATCCATTGGTGGGGGTTTAGTAGAAAAAGATCTTCTCCAGATTTTAACCTGTTTATCCCCATATTTTTTTATAATTTCATCTTTATTAAGAGAAGTAAGATTTCCGTAATGACGTTCTGCCAAATTAAAGGTTTTAATAATATTAGCGTTTTTTTCATTTAAGACCTCTAATATTATATTTAAACTTTTAAAAGCTCTTTTTTAATGTAGAAGTAAAAAAAGCATCAAATTTAATATCTGTTTTTTTAATTAGCTCTCCAGCAAGTCTAGCCTCTTCTTTGCCTTTATCTGTTAAATCAATATCCGCCCAACCGGTAAACCTTCTTTCTTTATTCCAATGACTTTGTCCATGTCTAACTAAAATTAAATTATTCATTTTTATGATAAATAGTACGATTTATTATTTTTATTGTATATTAACAAAGTGATTCATTTTTTAAAATTTATATTTCATGTTTCAACATTATTATTAATAGTACTGTCGCTTTTTCCAGGCAGTTTAATTGGTTTTTTTTTATACGGAGACTTTGGAGTACAACCTGACATAGTTCCGGGTAATCCATTCGGAACCACTATAAATCACTTTTTTGCATATTTTTACGTCTCATTTTTGGGTTTTTGCGCTTATTTAAAAGCAAAAGAAGATGATTTTAGAAAATTATTATTAGTTTTGATTTTCTTATCAATCACGCTTGAAGTTTTACAATCAATAATACCCAAACGATCTTTTCAGGTTGGGGATCTAGTATTTAATATTTTGGGTGTATTAGTTGCTTATTTCATAATAAAGATTTATTTATTTATAATTAAACGATGAATAAATTTGACGAAAGAGAAAAGAGCTTTGAAAAGAAATTTCAAATGGATGAAGAATTGCAGTTTAAAGTTTCTGCAAGAAGCAATAAATATCTAGGTGAATGGGTAGCTGAAAAATTAGGGAAAAAAAACGAGGAAACAAAACAATATATACAAGAAATAATAAAAAGCGATCTCGAAGAATCTGGCCAAGAAGATGTTTTTAGAAAAATTCAAAAAGATTTCAAAATAGCTTCTATCGAAATTCAGGAAGACGAAATTAGAAAACAAATGGAGAAGGCATTATTACGTGCAAAAGAAGATTTTAAAAAATAGTTTTTATTATATATTTGTTATTTTTTTTTTAGTTTCTTGTAGCTCAATTCCAAAATATCCTTCAAATGCATGCAAAATTTTTGGAGAAAAATATCTTTGGTACAAACATTCAAAGAAGAGTTCAGAGGTTTATGATGTACCAATTTATGTTATCCTAGCTTTTGTAAAAAAAGAATCTGGTTTTAATCGATGGGCAAAACCAAAAAGAAAAAAATTATTTAAAATTGTACCTTATAAAAGACCATCAAGTTCTTTTGGTTATTCTCAAGCTGTAAAAAAAACATGGGAACAATATAAAAATGAAACTAACAATCCTTTAGCATTACGTACTCGCTTTAAAGATTCAGTTATGTTTATTGGCTGGTATATAAATAAAACCAATAAAATAAATAATATTCCAAAAAATGATGCTTACCGGCAATATTTAAACTATTATTTAGGTTGGGGTGATTATGCAAAAAAAGTTTATAAGACAGATAAAAAATCGATTATTCTTGCAAAAAATGTTCAAAAACAATCCAATATTTATAAATCTCAGTTAAGAGAATGTAAAAAAATTTTAGATAGAAAAAAATATATTATTTTTTAAGTTCTCTGTTAAGCTGAATATCTACAGCATCAATTCGTTTCGTGTTTTTTGCAAGCAAAACATACATCGTAGGTGTTACATATAGAGTAAAAAAAGTTGATATTAACATTCCACCAAATATTGTTGAACCAACAGCAAGACGACTTCCTTCACCGGCTCCCGGTCCAATATTACCGATAAGCAACGGAACCATTGCAATCATTGTAGATAGAGAGGTCATAATAATTGCACGAAATCTTCTTCTGCAAGCTTCTAACGCTGCGCTTTGGATATTTTTCCCAGCCCTTCTTAATTGATTTGCCCAATCAACTATTAAAATTGAATTTTTTGTAGAAATACCAATTAAAATTACCAAGGCAATTTGTGAAAAAATATTTATGCTTGAATTGAAAAGTAAAATAAAAATGATTCCACCAAATACACTTAACGGCACAGTTAACATAATGATGGCAGGATGCACAAAACTATTAAAGTTTGCTGCCATCACTAAAAAAGCTGTTACTAGTGCTAAAGCAAATATAATAAATAATTCGTTACTTGTTTCTTTAAGTTCCTCCGATTTACCTTTCCATTCTATTATTGCATCAGGTGCATTTTTATTAGATACTTTTTCTAAGTAATTTAGAGCCTCAGATAATGTATAATCTCCAATAAGCCTCGCGCTAATCGTGATAGCACGCTGTCTGTCGTAACGGGCTAAAATTTTTGCTGAACCAACTTCTTTAAATTCAACGAGATTTGCGAGTGATATTAATTTTCCTGTAGTATCTGAACGTACAAAAATTTTACTTAGGCTTTCACTTTTTTTTCTATTTTCTATGTCTGCCTGGAGAATAATTGGATACTCTTTTCCCTGTCTACTAAATTTTGTTACAGTTTTCCCTGAAAAAAGTGTATTAACGGTAGAACCAATCGACTGAATTGAGACACCTAGGTCCTGTGCTTTTTTTCTATTTATCACAAGTTTTATTTCTGGTTTATTTTTCGAGTAATCAGACTCAATAGCTGCCAGGTTTCTATTTTTTCTTAATTCCATTATTATTGATTTTT
This sequence comes from uncultured Pelagibacteraceae bacterium, assembly GCA_902589795.1. Taxonomy (GTDB): domain Bacteria; phylum Pseudomonadota; class Alphaproteobacteria; order Pelagibacterales; family Pelagibacteraceae; genus AG-414-E02. The sequence goes on from CACIUJ010000003.1 coordinate 2,866, forward strand.
GCCATCTTTCAAGTTGGTCATAACTATTTCCTAACAAAACCATTTGAACAGGCTTGTTATAACTACTAACCCTTATACTTTGAGGAGATATAGGGAAAGCAAGAGCTTGCGGAACAGTAACAATTTTTCCTATAGCTTTTCTCATAATCTTTACTGCGCTGTCACTTCTTTCGCTCCAGTCGTCTAGCAAGGCAATAATTATAAAACTATTATAAGATTTACTTGCTCTTCCAAATCCTGGTACTCTCATAATTACCCTTTTATAAGATTCACCTTCTTTTTTAATTAAAGGTATTAACCTTTTTTCAATTTCTTCAGCTTTATCTGCTGTGTATTTAAACGAGCTTCCTTCATCTGTTTTTCCTATGACTAAATAAACGCCCCTATCTTCTTTTGGCAGCAATTCTTTGGTAGAAAAATTAAAAAGGAATATAGATGCAATTACTATAAAAAACATAAATATTACTATACTTTTTTGTTTATTAATCCAATAATTCAATGTTTCAGAATAAAATTCTAAAAAAGATTTATAATATTTTTCAAATTTTAAAACTATTTTGGATTTTTTTGTGTTTCTATCAAGAAATTTACTTCCAAGCATAGGAGAAAGAGTTAGAGCAACAAAAGACGATACTATGATTGCAAAAGTCAAAGAAATCGCAGTTTCTCTAAAAAGTGTACCAGATAATCCTTCAATAAAGATCAAAGGTAAAAAAACTGCTACCAAAACTAAGGTAGTGGAAATAATTGCAAAGGTTACACTTCTAGAACCATTCACAGAAGCTATTAAAGGAGACTCTCCATTTTCTACTCTATTATAAATAGCGTCAGTCATTATTATGCTATCATCCACAACTATTCCTATTGCTAATATTGCTGCCAATAGCACAAAAATGTTAATTGAAAGATCAAAAAACCATAGACCTAACGCAGCTGATATTAAACTTACTGGAAGAGCTACGGCAGGTACAATTACAGCTTTTAAATTACCCAAAAACAAATAAATAATGATCACGACTAATATAAAAGCAATAATAAGAGTTTTATATACTTCATTTATTGCAGCATTAATATAAGTGGCTCTATCAAAAGAAACTCCCAGGCTTAATCCATCTGGTAATGTTTTTTGAACCACTTTGATTCTTTCTTTTATTTTTTTTGATAACTCAACTGTTGAGGCTCCACTTTTTGCGTATATTCCGATCCCTACCACTTTTTCGTTTGGTTTACCGTCTTTGCTTTGAGCCTTAAAAAGAGTTTTTTCTGAAACCGGACCATATTTTATTTCAGCTATATTTTCTAAACGAATTACGCTATTTTTAACTTTTTTTATTGGCAATTGTTTTATAGAAGATAAATCTTTATAAGCTTTATCAAGATTAATTGTTAAATCAATATTTGTTGCTTCCAAACTTCCTGCAGGGAGGCTAATGTTCTCTTTTTTTAAAGCTTGCTCAACTTCCTGCACTGTTAAATTGTTTGCAGCAAGTTTTGCTGGAGAAATATATACCCTAACACTTAGTTCACGAAGACCGCCAACCAAAATCCTTCCAACTCCTTTTACATTAGAAAAATTATCTACAAGGTATCTTCTTGTATAATCTCCAATTTCCAAATCACTCCAAGTTGTAGACGAAACAGAAAGCCACATAGAAGTCGTAAAACCAGCACTTTGTTTAAGTATTTCGGGAGCGCTTGAATCTTCTGGTAAATTATCAGCAACTCTATTCACCCTATCTCTTATGTCATTTGTCGCTGCATCTAAATCAATAGAATTATCAAATTCAATTTTTATAGTTGCCCTTCCATTTTCTGAAGTCGAGTCTATATTTTTTATTCCTTCTGCTCCTCCAATAACATCTTCTATAATTTCGACTATTTCGCTTGAAACAATCTCAGCAGATGCCCCTTGATAGTCAACCTGAATTTGAACAACGGGAGGCTGAAGTCCCGCTGGTAGTTCTCTTACAGGCAATTTCCAAAAAACAAATAGACCAAAAACTACTAATATCATTGAAAAAACTGCTGATACAACTGGTCTTCTAATTGATAGTTCGGTGATAAACATCGTTAATTTCTTATTGTGGTTTAATAATAGGTTTTACTTTCATGCCGGGTCTAACTTTTGTTAAACCTTCCGCAATTATTTTATCTGATTGATTTAAACCTTTAATAATTTCAAGATTTCCAGCATTACGAATACCTGTTTCAACTTCTGTTTTTTTAATAATATTATTCTCAATTATTTGATAGATAAATTTTTTGTTTCCCTCATACATAATACTGGTATCTGGTACGCTTAGGGCACTTTTATCATTAAAGAATATTTCAATTTCAAGAAGAGATCCTGGTATTATCTCAGATTTCTCATTAATAATTTTTGCACGGGCTAAAATCGATCTAGTTTGAGCATCAACTCTTGAAGCCACAGATTCAATTTTTCCTTTATAAATTTTATTTTTATATGCTGAAAATTTAGCATTTAATTTAAGATTTTTTTTTAAAACAGCAGCATATACTTCAGGTATTTTTAAGTCACATAATACATTTTTAGAATCATCTAATGTTAAAATAATTGTATTTTCAGAACCAAGACTACTTCCACTTATTCCTCTTTTTCCAATAACACCTGCAAAGGGTGCAATGATAGTTTGAGCAGATAGTTTTGCTATGACGTCACCCTTATTTACTTTTTTATTAAAATTAATTGGCTCCAATAATTCATTCTTTTTAATTTTATAAGATTTAGTTTTGCTACTTAAGGATGTGCAATAACTCTCCAATGATTCACTAAAATTTTTATAAGAAATTACTTCTACGATTACACCTGGTGGAGGTCTTTTAGAAAATTTTTTTTTAAAATAAAGACCTGCCCCATATCTACCAATTATAACTAGAGCAATTATTAAAAAAAATATTATTATACCGATTGTTATTTTTTTTGAACTTTTCATTTATTTTTTTCCAAACTCTGTCCAGCTTCCAATATATATTTTTGGGATATAATCATCATTTATTAAAGAATATGCAAGTGCAAGAGTTGCCGCTGATACTGAGCTTCCGCAACTCATTACTATTTTATTACTATTAATTTGACTTAAATCAAATATATCTCTTAATTTTTTCGTATCTAAAAATGTATTATCCTCCGCATTTACAATTTTGTTCAAAGGCATTGATTTTGATCCTTCAATAGAGCCACTTTTAATCCCAGGTCTTGGTTCTGGTTCTAAACCTAAAAAACGATTTCTACTTCTAGCATCTAACACAGTGAATTCTTTTTTTTTTATATTTTCTTCAATTTGAGATTTTATTTTAATCATATTCTTATTTTCTCTAGCTTTATAGTTAGATGGATTTATTTTAGTTTTTAAATTTGTAACTCTTCGTCTCTCTATTTTCCATTTCTTCATTCCTCCATTTAATACTGAAACTAATCTTGGATTATGTCCAAAATAAATAAATTGAAACCAAGCACGACAGCTTGAAATTAAATCTGAATAACAATAAAAAATAATTCTATCTGTATTTAAAATTCCCATACCAGAAAGAGCTTTTTCATGATCATTTAACGATGGTAGAAAATGACCATGTGGAAAATCTTTTTTTTGATTAGAATTTTTATCTAAGTCAAAAAAAATTGCATTTTCTATATGCTCTTTATTATATTCTTCAAATCCATTACGATTCTTAACTAAATGCCAAGATGCATCAATAATTTTAACATTGTTTAAATTTTCATTAAGCCAATTTGTTGAAACTAAAGTCATCTTTTCTTTTGCTTTTCAAAATACTTTTGATGATACTCTTCTGCTTTACAATAATTTTTTTCTTTTCTGATTGTAGTAACTACTTTACCATTAAATTTTTTATTAACTTCATCCAACACTTTTTGTGCAGATTTTTTTTCTTCTTCTGTGTTGTAAAAAATTTCTGATCGATACTGATAACCAACGTTGGGTCCTTGTCGATCAAGGGTTGTTGGATCATGGATTTTGAAGAATAATCTAGTTATATCTTCATAAGAAATTATCTTAGGATCAAATGTAACTTTAACAACTTCTATGTGCTCAGTATTACCACCACAGACCTGTTCATAAGTTACTTTTGGATTTTTTCCACCACAATACCCACATTCAGTTGAAATAATACCAGCAACACCTTGATATTCAGTCTCATCCCAAAAGCAACCAATTCCACCTATAAATATTTGCATAAAATTTTTTAATTTAATGGTAAATATAAATTAATTTATCAAAATGATCAAAAACCAAAATCACCTAGGCGCTGTCTGTATGATATTAAGCGTTTTATTTTTTTCGTTTATGGACTGCTTAATTAAAGTAACCGCTACTGATTTTGCTGTTGGACAAGTAATGTTTAGCCGAGCTTTATTTGGTCTAATTCCAATATTTTTTTTAATACCTAAAAATAAATTAAAAAATTTTTATAAAACGAAACATATAAGTCTTCACTTTCATCGTAGTTTCTGGGGAGCTATAGCCATGTATTCTATATTTGTGGGAATTAGAAATCTTGGTTTAGCAGAAGTCACATCAATAGCATTTTCTGGCCCAATTTGGGTTGTTATATTTTCTATTTTATTTTTAGGTGAAAAAATAAGAGCTAAACGTTGGATTGCAGTAGGCCTTGGATTTATAGGAGTTATTATAATTTCAAAACCTGGTTTTGATAATTTAAATTTTTATTATATTTATCCAATAATATTTACACTTGGTTTTGCGAGCGTTTCTATTTTTATAAGAAAATTAACTTTAGTAAACGAACCTATTTACTTGATAGCTTTTTATTTTTCAGTTTGTTCTGGTTTTATGGGACTTATGACCTTACCATTTGGCGGATGGGTTATGCCCACATCATATGAGTTGGGTTTATTAATTTTAATAGGTCTTTTTGGAAGTATTGCAAATCTTCTTTTGACCCAAAGCTATAAACTTGCTGAAGTTTCTCTTACAACACCTTTAAAATATTTATCACTAGTTCTAGCTATTATTTTTGGATTTTATTTCTTTAATGAAACACCAACTGTTTATACCTTAACAGGAGCTAGTTTAATTGTTGTTTCATCTGCTATAATTTTTGTAAGGGAGCATCAATTAAAAAAACCTATTACTTTACCTAGACAACAATGAGAAGAGCCCCATCTTATTGGAAAGAAGCAAAAAAAATATTATCTAAACGAGATTCTGTATTCAAAAAAATAATTAAAAAATATAACAAAGGTTTTTTAACTTCAAAAAATGATCCATTTTTTTCTTTATGTCGAACTATAGTGGGTCAACAAATTAGCACAAAGGCAGCTGACTCAATTTGGGCCAAATTTGAAAAAAAATGCAAAAAAAAAATTAAACCAAAAATAGTACTTAAAATATCTTCCCGCAATTTAAAAAGAGCAGGCCTTTCTCGTCAGAAGGTTAGTTATCTAAAAAATATTGCAAAAGCTTTTAAAAATAAATCTTTTGATATTAATAAACTTAAAAAAATGAATGACTATGAAGCGATAAGTTATATTACTAAACTTAAAGGTCTAGGAGTTTGGAGTGCTGAAATGTTTCTTATGTTTAATTTAAATAGACCAGATATATTTCCAATTAAAGATATCGGTTTACTTCGATCTATTTCAAAAAATTACAAAGTTTCGTACCCTCCAAGCAAAAGGTTTTTAAATAAAATTTCTAAACTTCATTCCGGCTATAGAACTGTCAGTACCTGGTATCTTTGGAGAGACATTGATTCAGAGGATGTTGAATATTAAATACCTTTATTATACAAGCCCTCCAAGCGCAAACTCGCAATTTTTTTTACTTGTTTTATAGCTTCTTCAAATTCAATTTGAGATTCCGAATTAACTCTTTTGCGGAAATTATTTAAAATTTCAATTTTACTTTTGCCTTTTATTGCTAATATAAAAGGAAAACCAAATTTTTTGTAAGTTAAATTTAGATGTTTAAATTCCTTAAATTCTTCCTCTGTACATTTATCTAAACCAACACTATTTTGTTCTTTTTTAGAGTCCGGAGTTAGAAGGGCAATTTTTGCTTTATCTGCTAAATCGGGATGAGCATTAAGAATTTCTAATTTTTTTTCTTTTGAAGATTTTTCAAAAATATTAATCATTTTCAAAGACAATTCTTCAAAGCTGATAAATGGTTTTTGATTGTATAGTTTTTTAGCAATCCAACTTGCATTTTCAAAGATATTAGCAAAAACTTTGGTAAATTCACTTTCAGACAATTTATTAATTTTATTGATCATATTAATTTAGTTTATATAATATCTTATGACAAAATTAACTACACATTGCCTAGATACTTATTCCGGAAAACCGGCAAAAGGTATGCAAGTAGAGGTTTATTTTGTTTCTGAAAAAAGAGAAAAAATTAATTCCATTACGTTAAATGACAATGGTAGATCAGATACCCCACTGGTAGAAGGTTCCGATTTTAAAGAAGGTAAATATGAATTCGTATTCTTTGTAGGAAATTATTTTAAAAAAAAAACAGATTTACCTAGAACGCCTTTTTTAACAGAAGTAGTAATTAGATTTGGAGTATCAAATCCCAAAGAACATTACCATGTACCTTTGTTAGTAAGTCCTTGGAGTTATTCTACTTATAGAGGAAGTTAGTGTCCTCTGACAAAATCAATTTTATTCATTCTGGGAGAATTATAGAAATTCTAAATCCAGATCCTAATGAAACATTACTTAATTTTGTTAGAACTAAATTAAAAAAAACAGGTACCAAAGAAGGTTGTGCGGAAGGAGGATGTGGAGCATGTACGGTTGTTTTGGGAGAATTAAAAAATAGTGATATTAGTTATACCGCTGTTAATTCTTGTATTACTTTTTTACCAACAATAGCTGGGAAACAACTTATATTAGTAGAAGATTTAATTTCAAAAGATAATTCATTACATCCTGTCCAAGAAGCTATGGTTAAGTGTCATGGTTCCCAATGTGGTTTTTGCACTCCTGGTTTTATCATGTCTTTATTTTCCATGTTTAAAAATCATTCAAAATTTAAAGAGGATATAATTAAAGATTCTATAGCAGGAAATTTGTGTCGCTGCACAGGATATAAGCCTATTATTAAAGCAGCCAAAAGCTTACAAACAAAAAATAAAATTGATCATTTTGTAAAAAATAAAAAAAAAACTATTTTCTTGTTAAAAAAAATAGGAAATAAAAGTATTATCATTTATCAAAAAAATAAAAAATATTTTGCACCCCGATATATTTCAGAACTTAAGAAAATTTTAAAAAAAAATACTAATTCAAAATTACTTAGCGGTGGAACAGATTTATCCTTAGTTGTTACTAAAGAGAGAAAAGATATTGAGTCAATTATTTATATGAATTCAATAAAGGAATTAAATTACATAAAAAACAATAATAAATATATTGAAGTAGGTGCCACAACTTCTTTAAATGATTTTGAAAAATATATAGTAAAATATTATCCAGATTTTAATAAAATTCTTAAGCGTTATGGGTCAACGCAAATACGGAATGTAGCAACTCTAGCTGGGAATATAGCAACTGCATCGCCAATAGGAGATAATTTGCCTTTGTTAATGGCTTTAGATTGTCAAATAGTTTTGCAGGGTATAAAAAAGAGTAAAATTTTATCGATCAATGATTTTTTTATTGGTTATCGAAAAACTAAATTAAAAACAGGACAATTCATTCATTCTATTAGAATTCCTATTTTTAAAAAAAGTATTTTCAAAGCTTATAAAATATCCAAAAGATACGATGATGATATATCTTCTATCTGTGCTGCTTTTAATCTAATAATCGAAAATAAAAAAATTAAAGAAATAAAAATTGCATATGGGGGAATGTCTGCCTTGCCCCAAAGAGCAACTTATTGTGAAAAAGTACTTTTAAATTCTTTAATTACGATGGATGTAATTAATAAAGCGAAAAATGCTTTAGAAAAGGATTTTTCACCAATTAGCGATATGAGAGCAAGTGGTAGTTATAGAAAGGTAGTTGCGAAAAATTTATTAGAAAAATGCTTTTTAGAAATAAATACAAAAAAATTAATTGGAATATATAGTTAAATGAAAAGAGAAAATTTTATAAGCGAAGAAAGACCTCACGAAAGTAGCATAAAACATGTTAGTGGGAATGCTTACTATACTGATGATATTTTAGAGCCACCAGGCACTTTATATGGTGCAATTGGGTGGAGCAAAAGAGCTCATGCTATAATTAAAAAAATAAATCTTGAAGAAGTGGAAAAAAGCGAAGGTGTTATTTCAGTAATTACTTCAAAAGATATACCTGGTCGAAACGATGTAGGACCTGTGTATGATGGAGATCCTATTTTTCCTAAAAAAGCCGAGTATTTTGGTCAACCCCTTTTTGCGGTTGCAGCAACATCAACTGAACTTGCTAGAAAGGCAGTTTTGAAGGCTAAAATTTCTTACAAATCTTTAAAAGTTACCAATAGCATTCAAGAGGCGTTAAAAAAGAAATTATTTGTTTTAAAGGAAAGTAAAATTAAAAAAGGAGAACCTATTAAGAAAATTAATGAAGCTCCATTTAAATTAAAAGGAAATTTTACCACAGGAAGCCAAGAACATTTTGCACTTGAGGGTCATGTAGCATTTACAATCCCAGGAGAAGATAATGACTATAAAGTTTATTCTTCTACTCAACACCCGAGTGAGACGCAGCAAATTATAGCAAAGATGCTTAATCAGAAAAGTAATACAATTACTGTCGAAGTCAGAAGAATCGGTGGAGGTTTTGGAGGTAAAGAAACTCAATCTTTCATATTTGCAGCAATTTGTACATTGCTATCAAAAAAAACTAAACGTCCAGTAAAACTTAGAGTAGACAGAGACGATGAAATAATTATTACAGGAAAGAGACATGACTTTTACTCTGAGTATGAAGTAGGTTTTGATGAATTAGGAGTTATACAAGGGTTAAATATTAAACTAGCTTCAAAATGTGGAATTTCTCCAGATTTATCTGGAGCTATAAATCAAAGAGCTCTTTTACACATTGATAACGCATACTATCTTGAAAATATACTAGTAGAAAATTATTTATGTAAAACAAACACAGCTTCCAATACAGCATTTCGAGGTTTTGGAGGAAATCAAGGAATGATGGTTATAGAAAATATTATTGATAACATAGCAGGATCATTAAAAAAAGATTCCTCAGAAATAAGAAGAAGAAATTTTTACCAAAATTTTAAAAAAAATATTACCCATTATGGGATGAAAATAGAAGATAACGTGCTTCATGATATTTTTGATAAATTAATAAAAACGTCAAATTATAAGAGGCGCAGACAAGAAATAAAAAAATTTAATTCTATTAATAAGTATTTAAAGAAAGGTATTGCAATAACTCCTGTAAAATTTGGAATAAGCTTTACAACCATCCATCTTAATCAAGCAGGTGCATTAGTTCACATTTATTGTAATGATGGAAGTTGTCATATTAATACAGGTGCTATTGAAATGGGACAAGGAACGTATACTAAAATAGCACAATTGGCTGCAGCAGAATTGGGTTTACCACTTAATAAAATTAAAGTTTCGGCTACTAGAACTGATAAAGTTCCAAATACATCAGCTTCGGCAGCTAGCTCTACTACAGATCTTAACGGAGCTGCCATGCTTGATGCTATTGCAAAAATAAAAAGGAATCTTTTTTTATTTGTTAAGCGCAAGTATAAAATTAAAAATGGAGAAGCTGTTTATGAAAATGGATCTGTTAAGTTTAAAGGAAAATCAATTAAGTTTAATAAATTAATTAAAGAGGCTTATTTAAATAGAATTTCATTATCTTCCTCAGGTTTTTATTCAACTCCAAAAATTCGTTTTAATAAAGAAAAGTTTCATGGACGACCGTTTTTATATTTTTGTTATGGGGCAGCAGTTTCGGAGGTAATAATAGATACCTTAACTGGTGAAAATAAAGTTTTAAGAGTGGATATATTACACGATGCAGGAAAGGCTATTAATCCTGCTATTGAACTTGGCCAAATTGAAGGTGGCTTTTTGCAGGGTGCAGGATGGTTAACTATGGAAGAAGTTAAATGGAAAACAAATGGTCAAATTACAACGTATTCACCTTCTACTTATAAAATACCAGCAGTTAGTGATATGCCTGAAAAGTTTAATGTGGAAATTTTTAAAGATGGAAAAAATAAAGAAAATGTAGTGAATAAATCAAAAACTACAGGCGAACCACCTCTAATGAATGCTATGTCAGTATTCTTTGCTATTAAAGATGCTATTTCATCTATTGGTGATTACGATATAAGACCAATTATTGATGCACCAGCTACACCAGAAAAAATACTTATGAGCATAAATAAATTGAAAGCAAAATTATGAATAATGAATTTATGAAAAGAGCCATAGAGCTTTCAATCGAAAATATTAATAAAGGCGGAGGACCTTTTGGATGTGTTATTATTAAAGATAATAAAATTATAGCAGAGGGTTCAAATAAAGTTACACCCACCAAAGACCCAACAGCGCATGGCGAAATCGTTGCTATACGTGCAGCATGCAAAAAATTAGATAATTTCAATCTAAAGGGATGTGAACTCTATTCTACATGCGAGCCATGTCCTATGTGTCTATCTGCAATTTATTGGGCGAGAATTGATAAAATATATTATGCGAACACCAGGGAAGATGCTAAAAAAATTGATTTTGACGATTCATTAATTTATTCAGAATTTAGTAAAAATATTGATGAAAGAAAAATTCCCATGATTCAAATCATGAGAAACGAAGCTTTAAAAGCTTTCGAGTTGTGGGATAAAAAAACAGACAAGGTTAAATATTAAATGGAATTTTTACCTGATATTTCTAAATGGATACAGGCTCTGCTAAGATGGGGCCATGTTTTTTTTGCCATACTATGGGTGGGGACATCATTCACTTTCAATTATTTGGATAATAAATTGCCAAAAAATTTAAAAAACGATGATATTGAGGCAAGCGGAATATTACAACATAGTGGTTATTATTATAAACTTACAAGATATCATGGAGCACCTAATGAAATTCCAAAAAATGTAATTATTTGGAAATATACATCTTATCTAACTTTTTTATCCGGCCTAGCTTTATTGATAATGATTTATTATATGAATGCGGGTATTCTGATGATTGATAAAAGAGTAAACGAAGATATTACTCCTCTATTAGCAATATTAATTTCAATTGGTTCTATAGTAGTTTCATGGATAATTTACGATCTTATTTGTAAATCTAGATTAATAAATTATAAAATTATTTTTCTGTTTCTATTGTTAATTATCGGTACAATAATTTCATTTATCTTGACCAAAATTTATGGCGCACGATTTGCTTTTCTACAATCCGGTATTATTTTGGGAAGTATAATGACCTTTAATGTTTTTCATGTTATAGCCCCTAACGGAAGAAAAATTGCATATGCAGCATTAAATAAAAAAAAATTTGATTTAAATCTATCAGTACAGGCAAAGATCAGGTCAGTTCACAATAATATTATTACACTATTAGTTTTATTTATCATGTTAAGTGGCCACTATTCTTTTGTTTGGTCAAACAAGTACAACTGGCTGATTCTTTCAATTTTAGCAATAATTTTTATCTCTATTCAATGTTATGTTAATCGAAAGAACAAAAAAGAAAGTAATTAAATTCCTTCTATAATTTGTAAATTCCTTTTTGCTGATCCTTTTAAAATATTATGAGCTTCTTGGTACTCGTCAGAATTGTAGCATTTTTTTGCATCTTTGAAAGTTGGGAATTCAACTATTACTGTTCTAGGTGATTGATTTCCTTCAAGAGTTATATTCTTTCCTCCTCTTACGATAAATTTTCCTGAGTATTTGTCAATTGCAGAAGTGGCTTTAACAGCATATTTTTTTAAATTTTCTACATTTTCAATTTTTTCATACACAGCTATCCAAATACCTTTAGTCATAAATTTTCTCCTTTTTAATTAAGTTTTTTTTTACTATGATAGCAGAATTAATATGTCAGAAAAATTAATTGTTTCATGGGACGAATATAATAAGACTGTAGAAAAACTAGCTATCATGATTCATGATAGTGGTTATAAACCGGATTTATTGGTTGGCATAATGCGTGGCGGAGCACCAATGATAGATTTGTTAAGCAGAGTTTTTAAACTAAAGTGCGCTTATCTTGCAGTAGAGTCTTATAGCGGAAAGGGTGTGGAAGATGAACAAGGCGATATAGTCTTTTCTCGTGAAATGAGTTCTATTGCAAAAAATATGGGTGGAAAAATACTATTATGTGACGATCTTTCTGATACAGGAATTACCCTAAAAAAAAGTGTTGATTGGTTACGAAGTTATGAGCCAATAAAAGATAAGATTAAAGATATAAAAACTGCAACTTTGTGGAAAAAAAAGAAATCGACTTTTGATCCAGATTACTGCGCAGTTAAATTAAAAGATAATCCTTGGATAGTTCAACCGTTTGAGCATTACGAAGAAATAAGAATTGAAGATATAAAAAAGAAACATTCCCAATAAAAAAGGGCCAGAATAAATCCGGCCCTTTTTAATATTATAAAAATTCTTAAATTATTAAGAATATATAAATAAATTTATAGCACTTAAAACTGCAACAACCCAAATAGCAGGAGATACTCCTTGTACTTTTCCTGTGCAAATTTTAATCAATGCATAAACTACAAAGGCAACTGCTATACCGTGGCTGATATTATAGGTAAATGCCATTGTAAGAGCTGCTAAAACTGCAGGCCCAGACTCAGCGATATCATTCCATTCAATATCTTTCAGTTGTTGTAAGAAAAGAACAGAAATAAAAATTAATACAGCTGCATCAATTTGTTTAGGTATGCTTAAAAACAGAGGTGAAAAGAATACCATTAATAAAAATAATACTCCGATCACAATTGAAGTCATGCCTGTTCTTCCGCCTTCTTTAACTCCAGCTCCAGACTCGATGTAAGAAGTTACTGTTGTTGTACCTAAAAAAGCACCTGCAACAGTTCCTACAGAATCTGAAAGAAGTGCTTTGTCAATATCTTCAACCCTACCTTTGCTATCAACTTTTCCAGCTACGTTAGCAACCGATGTTAAGGTCCCAGCCGTATCAAAGAAATCTACAAAGAATAAAGTAAAGACAACTGATACCATCGCTCCTGAAAAAACTGCATTAAGATTAAAATCAAAAAAATGAGTTATCGCAGGAATCTTAACAGATGCTAAAGTTGAAAAGTTTGAATAATTTGCATCCAATATTGGATCTGGAACAAAAATCCATGCAAACACGGTCCAGCCGGCCATTGCAATTATAATTGCACCTTTAATTTTTAACTTGTCTAACACAAACATTGTGACCAGAGCAGCTAAAGCAATTAAAATTAATGGATTTTGTAAAAATCCAAAAGAAAGCTGTATCACTGTTTCATTTCCGGACGGTACGGTTAAACCCATCAAGGTGAAACCAATTAAAGCTAGAAAAAGTCCAATACCAGCTCCAATACCAAGTTTTAAACTTTTTGGAATTGAGTTAATGATCCATGCTCTAACAGGTGTAACTGAAATAATAACGAACAGAATTCCAGCAACCAAAACTGCACCAAGCGCTTCTTGTGGCGTATGCCCTAAAGCACCGCAGACAAAAAATGCCACATAGGCATTAAGGCCCATGCCACAAGACAAACCAATTGGCCATGTCTTACCATAGAAGCCCATTATGAAACAGGCAATTGCTGTTGCAAGAACTGTTGCAGTAAAAACTGATCCTGCATCAAATCCGCCAGCACTTAGAATCATAGGCTGTAAAGCCAAAATATAGGCCATCGTTAAAAAAGTTGTAACTCCAGCTCTAACTTCGGTTTTAAAGTCGGTCCCATGCTTTCTATAATTAAAATATTTATCCATCATAAATATTTTCCTCCATAAATTGTTAATGAATGGATCTTAATAGACCTTATTAAAGAAGTCACAACCATAATAAAAAATAAAATACAACTTTCAGGTTATGTCTGTTTATAAAATTTATGATATTCTACATGAAGTTGTAAATATGAAATTATTTTTAAGTATATTGTTAGTTTTTTTTCTTTCAGCCTGTCAAACAATTGAAAACAAATCAGAGGCGATAGGGAAGAAAGAAGTTAAAGAAATAAGTAAATTTATCCAGCAACCCGAATCAGAATTAAAAATAGTAATGGGAGAACCTGACGAAATAAAATATGACGACAAAGGTTCAAAATTTTTTATTTATAAGAAAAAAAAATATGGAATTACTTGTGAAAGAAAATTTGAGATTGATCAAAGCAAAATGATTATAGGAGTATCGAGCAGGGGATGTTTTTAGAATACTTGCGGAGAGCGAATCTCCGCAAGCAAGGCTCCAACTTATTTTATTGGAATTAGCTTCTTTTTCTTTTGTTCTGGCACAATTTTTTCACAGTTTATCGTCAAAAGACCATCTTTAAGTTCTGCACCACTTACTTTTACGTCATCGGCAATTGTAAATGATCTAGAAAATGATCTCTGAGATATTCCCTTATGAATTATCTCGCTACCATCTTTTTCAACAGTTTTATTAACTTTTTTCGTTTTAACTGTTAAAAGTTTATCTTCAAACTCAACTTCAACATCATCTTTATTAAAGCCAGCAACAGCTACTTCAATAGCATACTTATCTTTTCCAGCCTTTCTGATATTGTACGGGGGATAGTTGCTTTGAACCATTCCACCATTACCCAACATTGATTCAAACTGATCAAACATGTCGTCAAATCCAATGCTGAAAGGTCTAAGAGAGTTAAAGATTGATAAATCCTTACTTGTCATATTTACCTCCTCTTTAGCAAGGTTAATTTATATAAGTCCCACAATGGCAACTTATTAAAATTTATGTAGGAATGATTTTTAAAATTTCAAGATTATGTATTCAATTTATTTGTAATTTTTAAAATAAAGCTATAATCAAAAGCAATTTCTTCGATAGCAGAATCTCTTCCAGATTTCCCCCCATGCCCTGCATCTTCTAACTCGCATTTTAAAAGCAATAAATTTTTATCGGTCTTATACTGTCTTAGCTTAGCTGTAAATTTTGTAGGCTCGTCAAAAATTACTCTTACATCTTTTAAATTTGTGACTAATAGTAAATGGGGATAATCCATTTTTTTTATATTATGATAGGGAGAATAAGATTTAATATATTCAAAGTGTTCTTTGTTATTTTTTGCATCTCCAAATTCTGTTAATTCTCCCAATGTTAAAGGTAATGAATGATCAAGATTAGTAGTAAGCGAATCTAAGAATCCAACCTGAATTATCATTCCTAAAAATAATTCTGGAGATTTATTTACCACTGCGCCCAAAAGCAAACCTCCAGCGCTGCCACCATAACCCACTATTCCTCCTTTGTAGGTATATTTTTTTTCAATCAAGTATTTAGCGGCAGATATATAATCTTCAAAAGTATTTTTTTTATTTAACATTTTTCCTTCTTCATGCCAAATTTCGCCACGCTCACGTCCGCCTCTAATTGATGCTTCACACCAAATAATATTTCTATTAAGCAAACTAAGTCTTGTGCTAGAAAAACCAAAGGAAAGAGAGTTACCATAGCTTCCATACCCATATAATAAAACGTGCGTTGTTCCATCTAACTTTGTATCTTTATGTCGAGTTATTGTAAGAGGTATTAATCTCCCATCGTGGGATTTGCATTCCAGTCTTTCTGTAATATAGTTTTTTGAAGAATAATTTTTGTCCAAAACTTTTTGCTCTTTCACAAATTTTTTTTCTTTTGTTTTCAGATTATAAATATAAGACCTTGCATTGGTCCTGGGTGATGAGTAGTTGATATAAACATTATCCGTGTTAGTTTCTTTTTGCATTTCAGAAATTGATGGACTCCAAACTTTTTCATCGGCAAATATCAACTCTTCTTCTTTATTGGTTTTGAGATTTCTTACAAATAATCTAGGTAGGGCATTGGATACTTCTCCTCTAATCATCCAATCATCTAAAAAATCATATCCTCCAATCACAACTTCTTTTTTGGCAGGAATAAAATCTTCCCAATTATTTATACTTTCATGTTTACACCTACAAATTTTATAATCAGGTGATTTGTCTTGATTGGTATGAATCCAAAAATAATCCTGCCATGAATCAACGGAATATTTAATTTTTTCTTTACGTTTTTGAAATAATTTTAATTTTATTTTTTTCCCCGAGTTTGCTTCCTCGGAAGTAAAGTAATGCGTTTCGTAAGTTGAGTGGTCAGAAGTACTTATCAAAAAAAACTTTTCATCTGAAGTCAAGCCTCCCATACCAACAGTAAATTTTGGATCTTTTTCCTCATAAATTAACTCATCATTTTTTTGAGAAGATCCAATTTTATGTCTAAAAATCTTTTTTGGCTGATGTGTTTTATTTAGTAAAGTATAAAAAATAAATCTAGAATCTTTACTGAAAGTTATTCCACCAGATGTATTTTCAATTTTTTCATCAATTATTTTTTCATCATCTATTCTTCTTACATAAATAGTGTAAAATTCTGAACCGTTGAGATCTAATGAATATCCCAAGAGAGAATGATCATGACTGACAGAGAGATCTCCAACACCAAAATAGCTGGCACCTAATTTCTTTTTTTCTTTATCTCCGTTCCAATATTCTTGAGTTTTATCTTTATTGTCTCCTATTTTTTTTCTTAGTTGGATAGCATAATTATTTTCCTTGGTTGTTTTTGACCAATATTCCCATCCGTCCTTATTATAAAAAAAATGAAGAGACTCATCATCTAGTTTAATTCTTCCCTTAATTTCTTTAAATAATTTTTTTTGCATTTCCTCAGCATTTTTCATTTGAAATTTTGTATAAGAATTTTCTTCTTCTAAATATTTCCTTACTTCAGAATTTAATTTTGAACTATCTTTTAAAACATCAAGAATATTTTTTTGATGAATCCAACTGTATTCGTCTTTTATTTCAATTCCGTGATACTTTTTGACTTCTAATTTTTGTTTTAATTTAGGAGAATTTTTCATTAGAATACTTATTTATATGAATATTGTAATAACTGGAATAATTATTTTTTGTGTTACGTTTTTAGCGCTTACATGGTTTGCTCGACAAAAAACACAGAAAATAGCTAAAGGTGTAAGAACTTTAATCATTATTTTATCATTATTAATAGCAATAATTTTGGCTATAGGAGGCAGAATATTATTTTCCTTACCTTTATTTTTTTTAGCTTTGTCAGTTCTCAAAATAAAAGGTTTAACAGCATTTCAAATTTGGCAAATATGGAGACTGTTAAATTTTTTAAGAGCCACAGGAAGATATTCATATTTTGGTCAAAACAAACAATCTTCTTCCTCAGGAAATTTAACCACAGATGAATGCTATAAATTACTCGGGCTAAAGAAACCATGCTCGAAAGAAAACGTAATTAAAGCTGCAGCTCATCTGCAGAAAAAAATTCATCCCGATCTAAACAAAAATCAAAATACAGAATATTTAAGCAAAATAGTAAATAACGCAAAAGATACTATTTTAAAAAATGATTTTAGCTAATTAAATTTATAGTTTGTTTTAAAACTTCATCGTAAGAAATTTTTTCTTTACCTCTTGTATTATGTCCTGTGCTTTCAATAGTCTCTCCTTCAGGAACTATAATTTTTATATTAGGATTCCATAAGCCATAGGCTAGAGGTGGGCTATCACAGAATATGGCCAGACACTTGAGGTTAAGGTTAGCAGATATATGTAGAGGACCAGTATCATTTCCCACATAAAATTTGCAGGCTGCAAAAATAGGAATAATTTCATCCAAATTTAATTTAGAAAGCGAGACACAATTTGAAACCGAAGACATAATTTTTTCAATTAAAATTTCGTCATTTTTTCCACCAAATAAAAAGAACTTACAAGGAAATTTAGAATTAATTGTTCGAAATAATTTTATGTAATTATCTACATCGTATCTTTTTGTTGGTCCGGAAGCAGAAATTCCACAGATAATATTTTTAGTTTCAGTTTTTATATCATGATTTTTTTTAGCTTTTTCAATAGACTCTTTGCTCCAGTAAATTTTTGATGCAGAATTGATTTTTTTTTGTAATATTTTTTCAGTAAATTCTTGGGCTGTTTTATAAAAATTTTTGCCTTTTTTTGAAAAAAATGGATAATGATAAATTTTTTTAATCCCTGAAAGCTTGGCTATTAAATATAACCTAATAGAATCAGAATAAATATAACATTGATCAAATTTTTCAGTTTTTATTTTATTAATAATATTAAAAAAATCTTTTTTCCCCAAATCTATAATGTTATTTACATGGGGATCATGCTTAAATATAGCTTTTGCTCCAGTAGTCTTTTGAGCAAGAACAGTTACCGGATTATTGATTTCTTTTGATATGTGATGAACGTTACTTAATAGTATATTAGCGTCTCCTATACCTGGTGGCTTAATGCAAATTAGGGCTTTATTCATTTTTTTTATCTAATATAATTTCTAAATAATAAATTGGTGAAATTATGTCTATAAAAAAAGGAATTTATGCTGCATCAATGACAGTTATCAATAAAGATTTGTCCGTAAACGTGGATGAAACAATTAAACATGCTGAAAAGTTAATAATACAGGGTTGCCATGGAACTGTAATAGGAGGCAGCACTGGAATGATGCAACTTATTTCAAACAGTGAAAAAAAACAATTGATTGATAAAATGAGAGCTAGCAAATTTAAAGATAATTTTGTTTTTGGTACTGGTTCAAATTCCCTAAGTGAAAATATCAAATTAATGAAACATTGTTTAGAAAATGGAATTGATAGATTTTTATTAATGCCGCCGGCTTATTACAAATATAACGATGACCAAGTATATACTTTTTATTCAAAAATTGTTGAAGAAGTTCCTGAAAGTAAAATTATTTTATATAATTTTGAAAAATTAAGTGGTTATAAATTTAGCATTAAAATAATTGAAAAATTAGTTAAAAAATTTCCAAAACAAGTAGTTGGCGTAAAAGATAGTACATATAATCTTTATGAAATACTTAAAATTCCAAATTTTTTAATTTTTCCTGGATCAGAAACAAAACTGCTAAAAGGATTAGAGTCAGGTTGCAGCGGTATAATTTCAGCAGTTTGTAATGTGACCGCCCCACTTGCTAGAAAAGTTTTTGATGATTTTGCAAATAAAAATAAACAAACATTCAATGAAAGATTGTGCTCAGTTAGAAAAGTCTTTGATAAGCATAATCTGATATCGGGACTTCATAGTTTTTTATCGAAAGAAGATGAAAAATATAATAAGGTTTTACCACCTTTGAGTCTATTAACCAAGGAGGAAGAAAAAAAGATGATGTCTGAATTAGAAAATCTTGATTTTTTTCCACAAAAAAATATTGCGGCTTAATTTATGATTTTAGCAAGATTTTTATCAAAATTTTTTACAAAAGAGGGGATAGTTCTAATTGACTCGCATGGTCAAAAATATATTTGTGGCGATGTAAAAAATAAAGAAAAACCACTAACTCTAAAATTATTAAAAAAAGATTTAAATTGGAAACTTTTAATATATCCAGAGCTTTATATGGGAGAAGAATATTATAAAGGAAATATTGAAATTGAAAATGGTACGATTCATGATTTTTTAGATTTATCATTAAAAAATCTTGGTCGTAAAAAAATAAATTTGTATTCTACAATTGTGAATAATTTAGTTTATGGATATAAATTTTTAAGCAATCATAACTTCGTCCGAGCTTCAAAAAAAAATGCAGAAATGCATTACAACCGTGGCGAAGATATTTATGATTGGATGTTAGATAAAGAACACAGACAATATTCATGTGCAATTTTTAAAGATCCTAAAGAAACATTAGAACAAGCTCAAACGAACAAACTTGCTCATATAGTAAAAAAATTAAATTTAAAACCAGGTCAGAGAGTACTAGATATTGGTTGTGGATGGGGTGGTCTAAGTAGATATATAGCAAAGGAAGTTGGATGTGAGGTTCATGGAATTAGTCTTGCATCAAATCAAATTGAATACTGTAAAAAGAAATCAAGAGAGTCTAAATTGGATAATTTACTAAGTTATGAGCTGTGTGATTATAGAGAAGTCAAAGGTACGTGGGATCGTATAGTTAATATTGGTTTTTTCGAACACGTATCTCCTAAATTTTACAAAGCCTTTTTTACAAGAATTCATGATTTATTAAAAGATAATGGGGATTCCCTTTGCTTAACCCATACAATTGCAACAACTAATCCTCCGGGTCCACCAAATCCTTTCATAGAGAAATATATTTTTAATGGGGGAAAAGTTCCTTCAGCTAGCCAGATTACAAAAGCTATAGAAAAAAGTGGGCTCGTTATATCAGGTTGGGAAAGTTTGATAGACCATTATAATTTAACACTTGATCATTGGAGAAAAAGGTTTTTAGAAAATGTTGGTAAGGCAAAAAAAGTATACGGACCAAATTTTGTAAGACTTTGGGATTTTTATCTCTCAAGTTGTAGCGCAGCCTTTAAATGGTCAGATCTTTTGGTTTATCAAATTGAAACTGTTAAAGATTTCAAATCCGTTCCCGCTAGAACAAGAGACTATATTTATAACTAACTAATTGTTAGTATAATCTTTCTGATTCAATGAAAAAAAAGCGAAAAAAAATAAGAAAAAAATATAAAGTAAAAAAAAATAGATTAAAAAAACGAGGTAAAAATACAAGAAAAAGTACAAAAAAGAAAAAATCAATCAAGATAAAAAGAAAAAAAACAAAATTAAGATCAATTAAAAAATTCAAAATACCTAATATTTCAATAAGTAATAAAAAATTAAATTTGGTTAAAAGAATATCATTTCAAAAAATTATAAATTTTATTTTAGAACCATTTTTTGAAGCATACGAAAACTTTAAAGAAAAAAGAAGAAATGAAAAATTAAAGAAAATTGCTGTAGAGAAAGCAGAAAAAGAAAGAAAAATAAAAGAAGAAAGACGTATTCGTTATGAAGCAAAAAAACAACAGCTCAAAGATGAACAAAAAATGGCAAGGGAGCGTGAAATAGATTTAAAAAGATTTTTAAGAGAAGAGCAGGCAATTTTAAGACGTGAGCAGGCTAAAAAAAGAAAAGGTTTTCTTGAAGAAATAAAACTTGAGAAAAAAATCGAAGCTTTTAGAAAACGTGAACTTGAAGAAATTAAGAATTTAGAAAAATTAGCATTAAAGGAGCAGCGTGAAGATTACAAAGAAGTTGAGCAGAGAATTGAAAAAATTAAACTTAAATATCAGCAGATAAGAACACAAAAAATTAGAGAGAGAATCGAGTCCCTGGGTGTTGAAATTTCTGATTCCGATACTAGAGAAGACTTATTACAAAAGGAACGCGAATATGCAGAACATAGGCAAAAAATTGAACTTGTTCTCGAATCTTTTTACCGTTCAGCAAATTCTTTAATTTTTCAATTAAATAAAAAATATATACCAAGGCACAAAAGTATACTTAGGGTTATTGATCGAAGGTACGAATCAAACGAATGTTTTATAAGATATGACGATAGTCCTGATGAAGATTGGTTGATTTTAATTTATTTAGAAGATTCTGACGCCAAGAAGGGAAAAATTGTTGTAGAAAATAAAGCCAATCAAGAAAAACATGAAACTAAATCATTTGAAACCAAGGAAATATTCACCTATTCCGATTATCTTGTTGACGCGATGACAGCTCACATTGATCGTGAGCGACAAAAGAAAGTAAGCTAGTTTTTTACTGATAAAAATTTTTTAGTGTGGTAATAAATTAAATTCTATATGACAATGCAAGAATCAGTTTTATATATAGTCTTGGCACTTCTGTGCGTGGTAATTTATCTTTTGATTATTCCAAAAAAAAACAAAGAAGAAATTAATAATAAAGAGTTTGACAGATTGAAGGATTCGTTAAATAGTTCAATAAATAATATGTCTACATCTTTTAACACCTTATCAAAGGATGTAACTCGTGATATGACCCAAGCTCTTACCAAGGTTGATGAAAAAGTAGGAGCTTTTAATAAACAAGTTGAAGATTTAAACAAAAGTCAGGCAAGTTTTAGTAAAATTTTAGCTGGAGTTAAAAAGTATGGTACATTAGCTGAATTTTCCCTTTCATCTCTTCTTAAGGATCTGTTACCAGCTTCCCAATATATTCCTAATGTAAAAATGAAGGAGGACACCGGGGAGAATGTAGAATTTGCTGTAAGATTGCAGGATGGTATTTTGGTTCCAATAGACTCACATTGGCCGGTTGAAAAATTTCAAGCCATTGTTGATGCTGAAGAGGCAAAAGATAAAAAAACTGTAGCAGATGCTAAAGATAAATTAGCAAGTGCCTTTAGAGCAAAAGCAAAAAAAGTTAATGAAAAATATATTGTTCCACCAAAAACAACAGATTTTGCAATAGTGTATGCACCCACTGAAAGTTTATTTTCTGAACTTACAAGCTACAGAGATCCAAACACCAAAGAATTATTAACACAAGAGTTAATGAGAAAATATAAAATTACAATTTCTGGACCGAATACACTTTCAGCTTATTTGCAATCTTTACATATGGGTTTTCAAACTTTAAAGGTACAAAAGCATGCAACGCAAATTTATAACGACTTAAGAAATATTTCATCAAGATTTAACAAACATTTTGACGGTATTGTAAGTTTAAGAAAAACTTTAGAGGAAGCTTTAAATCATACTGATGATTTTGGACGTGACGCTAGATCTATTATGAGAACTCTAGAAAACATCAAAACACCCGATCCGGTTGCAAAAAAAAACGAACAAGTAAATGATAAGGTTGACAAAATAAAATCTTTCAATAAGTAATAACTAATGCCAAATTATGTATTCTATGATTTTGAGACTTGCTCAAGCAATATCTCATACGGTCAAATTATAGAAGCAGGAGCAGTT
Source organism: uncultured Pelagibacteraceae bacterium (assembly GCA_902589795.1). Taxonomy (GTDB): domain Bacteria; phylum Pseudomonadota; class Alphaproteobacteria; order Pelagibacterales; family Pelagibacteraceae; genus AG-414-E02. The sequence continues at coordinate 25,853 of CACIUJ010000003.1, forward strand.
TTGGTGAACGACAATTTTCAAGAGTTAGATCGTTACGAAGGACGCTGCAGATTAAGTCCTGGAATTATTCCAGAAGCAATGGCTTTAATTGTAAACAAGAGCAGTGTTTCAATGCTAAAAAATACAAATTTATCTCACTATCAAATGATAAAACAAATGATGGAGAAATTTAATAAATGGAAAAATTCAGTTTTTTTTGGGTACAATAGTATTGACTTTGATGAAGAGTTTTTAAGACGAACACTTTTTAAAAATCTTGAATATCCTTATATTACAGTAAGCAAAGGAAATGAAAGAGGGGATCTTTTAGGATTAGCTAGAGCTGCACATCTTTATTATCCAAGCTGTATTAAAACTCCTATTAGCGATAAAAATAATCCTGTGTTTAAATTAGAACAATTGGCGCCCATGAATGGAATAAAACATGATAAAGCTCATAGCGCTATCCAGGATACACTTGTGACCATTGAAATAGCTAAAATATTAAAAAAAAATGCACCTAATGTTTGGAAAGCTAGTTTAATGACAACCAATAAAGATAAGTGTATTCAAATAATTAAAGAGGAAAAGTTATTTTGCACAAATTTTTTTTACGGTGGTCGTGCAGTTCCCTATGTTTTGACTTATTTGTGTCAACATCCATGGGGTTATGCATTTTGTTTTGATTTACGAAATGATCCTGTTTATTATTTTAATTTATCTTCCGAAGCATTAAAAAAAGAAATTTTTGATGCAAAGCCAAAGCCTATGAGGTCTATTAAACACAAAAAACATCCAATAATAATGAATGCTAATTATGGAGTTAATTTTGATGTTTATAAACAACTAGGCTTATCTAAACTAAAAGAGAGAGCAAAATTAATTCGGGAAAACAAAGATTTTATAAATAGAGTTAGCTCAATTTTGGAGGATGATATAAGAGAAAAGCAAGATTTAGATTCCCAGCTAGAAGTATATGCAGAAGAATCTATTTATAAACAATTTCCTAGCAAAGAAGACAATGCAATTATGCCTGAATTTCATAGAGTAGATTGGAAAGATAAATTTTCAGTTGTTCAAAAATTTAAGGATGAACGCTTTCAATATTTCGGAAAAAAAATTCTTTATGAAGAAAATCCAGCTTTTTTACCGCAAGAGGAATATAATTTAATTCACAAGGAGATAGCGGCGAGAGTTTTAAGCACAAACAAGGAAAAGTGGAATACTATTCCACGCACATATTCAGAAATAGATACATTAAGAAATAAATTTAAGAATGATAAAGAAAAATTAAAGGCACTTGAGGAAATAAATTCATATATAGAAGAGATGGAAAAAATTTACCAAAAGGCCAGTTGACAAACTAAAAAAAATTATTAGATTGAAATAATCTTATGGGAACAAAAAATATTACAGACGAAGGATTTGAAACGGACGTGCTAAAGAACGAAAAACCTGTTCTCGTGGACTTTTGGGCTGAATGGTGTGGCCCTTGTAAACAAATTGGACCAATTCTTGAAGAAATTTCAAATGAAATGAGCAATGAAATTGTAATAGCAAAACATAATATTGATGAAAACCCCAATCAACCAACTAAGTACGGTGTTAGGGGAATTCCAACAATGTTACTTTTTAAAGGCGGTGAACTTAAAGCTACAAAAGTTGGGGCGACCACAAAATCAAACATTATTTCTTTTATAAAAGAAAATATTTAATTTAAATTTAATATTTCACCACAAAAATATAAACTTCCCGTACAAAAAATAATAGCATCGTTGTTTTCTTTTGAAATTTTTTTTAAAGCTTCTTCAATAGAATTTTCAGTTTTTGAGCGTATGCCGCATGATCGTGCAATTTTTGATAATTCTTCTTTTTTAATAAAGTTTTTTTGGTTTGGTATGTCCAAGGCAATTATTGAATGCACATTTTCTCGAAGTGTTTCAATACATTCTTTATGCTGCTTTGTTGACATCATCGCAAGTATTAAAAAGATTTTCCTGTTTTTATTTAAGGTTTTCAAATATTTTTTTATTGCCAAAAAAGCTAGAGGATTATGTGCTCCGTCCAATATAATTTGATTATCTTTAGAGACATACTCTCTAAGTTTTCCATGAGTAATATTTTGCAACCTTGCTTCGGATTTTATATTGATTATGGATTTTTTAATGTGAGCCTCACTTATTTTAAATTGACTAAGATTTCTTGTAATAGCAATTGCCGTAGAAACAGTAGCCAGCTGGAAGTCACCTAATAAATTAGGGAGAGGTAAATTTAATTTTCCCAACTTATCTTCATAAACAAGCTCATTATTTCCTTTTTTATAATAATAATCTTCACCTAAGATGAATTTTTTAGATGAATTGTTCAAAATGTTTTTTTTTATTTTTTTTAATACGGTATCTTTTTGTTCTGAGATAAAGATTTTAGAATTGTTTAATAAATGTGAGCATTTTTCGTATACAATTTCATCTATAGTTCCTTTTTTTAGAAAATCTAAGTGATCAATACCTATTGGCATAACTACAGAACAAATATTTTTTTTAAATACATTAGACGAATCTAGTCGAAATAAAGCACCAGCTTCCATTATATTTACCTCAGCTTTTTTGCGAGAAGCATGCAAGATCCAAGCTGCAGTTATGATTTCGTGAAAGGATATACTTTTATTATTATTTATTTTTTCAACTTCTATAAGAAGGTCATGTAATTCTTCATCAACAATGTACCTTCCTGAAAAATAATATCTTTCATTAAAATTTCGTAATGAAGGGCTAATGTTTACATTACATGTATAGCCGGCTGTTTCAAAAATTTCTCTCAAAGATACTATGAGAGAATGCTTAGAATTTGTTCCAACTACTTGTATTAAGTTATTGATTTTATTTTCTGGGTTTTTAAGATCTTTTAATAATCTTTTAATACGGTCAAGTGTACTAGGCTCACTTTTAGGATGCAGTTGAAGCAGTCTTTTTAAAATCTTCTGGATTTTCATGAGCTTCGTCTGTTGTTTTTAGATCCTGTTTTTTCAAAATTATGTTAGCTAACTTTGTTATAGTTTCTTTTAATTTTTTTCTATTTTCAAGAGTTATATCAGCCAATCCAGCTTTCATAACTCCATCTGCTCTACCGAAATCTTCGGGTATAGCGTCAGCTCCTTTAAGAATATTTGCAGTAACTCTTTTTCCTGAAAAAAGTAAATTTTCTACTGAAGAGTGTTCAATTATTATAAAATCGTGCATAAAAAAATTAGATGCATAAGTGCCTCCCGAAACAGCTCTGGCTGCTACTGCAAAAGTAGGAATTCCAGCTTCCTTTACCTGTTTCATTGCTATAACGCTTTTGGTCATTCCGCCAGCAAGTCCCACTAGTCCTGTGTGAACATCGATTCCAGAGCTTTGATATACTACAATCCAAATATCTACTTTTTTTTCAATTGCAAAATTTGCTGCCTTTAAAAAATGTTCAGATTCTGCTGGACCAAATCTTCCAGCTCCAAATTTCGGATTAAAGCAAACTACAACTGCATTTAAACCAGATACGTTTCCAGAAGCAGCAAGTAACGCAGTGACTTGCCCAGTGGTCTTTCTGTACTTTTTAACTTTATCCATATACCTATATCCTTCTCTTGCACCATCCTTTACTTCAAATCCCAAAGGATCTGGATTTATGTCTGGAGCTTCAATAAATTTATACTCAGAGTCAAAAAGAGAATCCAAACGTAATTTTGGAGGCATATCAAAATGGAATGAACACTCACAAATATATGAATTTTTAAATAAGTCTGGCTTGTAAGAAATTTTTTTACATTGAGGGCAATTTTTCCAATCAGTGGTTTCTTGCGCAACAGGTTGTTTTTTAAAAATCTTTTTTGCTTTTTGTTTTATTTTTTCAATTTTGTCAGTGATCCAATTCATAATAATTTTCTTCTTAAATTTTTTACCATATAATTTACATTTTTGACAGGATTTTGTCTTTTTTCTATTGAATTTGAAATTTTTTTACAAATTTCGCTACCAACTACACATCCGTCAGCCTTTTTAAAAGAAGATATATTTTTACTTGTTATTCCAAAACCTATTACCAGGTTTTTAGATTTATTTATTTTTTTAATTTTATTATAATTTTCTAAAATTTTTTTTGGAGAAACCTTTAATTTTCCCCCAGTTGTAGAAAGCATAGAAATTAAATATATCATATCATGCGAGTCTCTAATAATTTTTTTCATTCTAGGCTTTGAAGTAGTTGGGCTAAGAAGTTGTATGAAGTTAATAGAATTTTTTTTACATTTTTTAGCAAAAAGTTTATTTTCTGGCCAAGGCAAATCAACTACAATTATACCGTTTACTCCAACTTGTTTACATTTTTTGATAAATTTATTTTCTCCATACTGGAAAATCATATTATAGTAACCCATCAAAATTACTGGTTTTGTTTTTTTATTTTTTTTAAATGTTTTGACAATTTGAAAAATATCTTTCATTTTAATACCATTTTTAATGGCGCGATATGAAGATGTTTGTATTTGTCCACCATCAGCTATAGGTGTGTTGTGAGGAAAGCCTATTTCGCAGATATCGGCATGATTAGAAATTGAATTTAATATTTCTAATGATTTTTTTTTAGTATTGTCTCCAGCAACCGTATAAGTTAATAAAGCTGGTCTTTTCTCTTTTTTACATTTATTAAACGCCAAATTGATTTGAGAACTGATCATTTATATTTTCCTAGTTTTTGTCTTAATATGTCACGATCTTTTAGTGCATCACCACAGGAGTTTACACAAATAATAGTGTCCTTGCTTAATTTTGGAGCTATTTTTATAGCCTCCGCAAATGCATGACTTGGTTCTAGGCTTGGGTTTAAATTTTCTAATTTAGTAACTAATTGATAAGCGCTTAAAGCTTCTTCATCGCTGGCTGCAGTATATTTCGCTCTTTTCGCATCTTTCAAAAAACAATGTAGAGGCGAGACTCCCGGGTAATCCAATCCAGCACTAATAGATTCTGTTTCTTCTATTTGACCTTCTGTGTTTTGATTCACATATTGAGCAGCTCCATGTAATATTCCTATTTTTGATCCATAGGTAAGAGGAGCAGCATGCCTTTTACTTTTTTTTGGTCCACCGGCTTCAACACCAATAAACATAACTTGTTTTTTATCATAATGCATAAATTCATTCCAAAAACCAAAGCTTGAGGAACCGCCTCCGACACAATTTATTAATATTAATTTTTTTGGAATTTTTCCAAACTCTTCTTGCATTTGTATAAAGAGTTCTTTTGAAATTTGCGAAGTGCTCCACCCACAAATTTTTACAAAAATATTGGGTCCAACTGTAGACCCAACACACATATGAGTCGTGTCACAATTTGAAACCCAGTATCTCATGCACTCGCTAACGGCATCAACAAGAGTTTGACTTCCTGTATAAACCGGAACTATTTCAGCGCCATTTGCACGCATTGCATCACAGTTTGGCTTTTGTCTTTTAATATCTTTTGCACCCATAAATATTTTACATTTCAAACCAAATTTTTTAGCAGCCATGCTCAACATTTTTCCAGCATATCCAGCTCCAGTGTCTCCAACTATGTATTTTTTCCCTGCTCTTTTAGCTATAAGACTATGAACAGTAGCATTATAAATTTTATGAGCTCCACCATTAGCTTCCGAGACTACCTTGGTCCATATTTGAGCACCATTTAAATAGTTTGTTAAATTTTCTAATTTTATAAATGAAGTAGGAGCCCCAACCCAATTTTCAAAATAATAATCTCTTTCTTGAATAAATTTTTTATCATTTCTTAATTTTTTAAATAAAATAGTAAGGTCTTCTACAGGTTTTTTTAAAGTTTCAGGTATAAAATTTCCACCAAATTTTCCCCAAAAACCATTTTTATTATGTTGATCAATTAAAGGAATTCCCTTTTTTATTTTTTTCATAAATTACTCTTTAATAGAATTAGATACTTTATCTATATTTTCTTGAATATTTCCTTTAATTAAACCTCTTCCCATAATTATTTTATTTGCACCATTTTTTATACTTTCATCAGGAGTAGAAATGCGCTTTTGGTCATTATTACTATCATTTTTCATTCGGATTCCAGGAGTGAAAATTAAAAGGTCTGTACCTATTATTTTTCTAACTAGTTTTGCCTCTTGTCCTGAGCATACAACACCAACATTTGTTTCTTTTGCTATTCTTGCCAATCTTTTTACTTGTTCATCAACAGTGCTATTATTTCCCATATCTTTTAAATCACCATCATTTAAAGCAGTTAAAATAGTTACCATCATAATTTTGGGTTTACACTTAATTTCTTCAGCAGCTTTTTTTGCTTTTTCTATCATAGCTTTACCACCTTGACCGTGAATTGTAAGAAAACCAAATTCTAAATCATCTAATGCCTTGATTGCTTTAAAAACAGTTTCAGGAATATCTTTAAGTTTAAGATCTAACATCAAATTATTTATTCCAATTTCATTAAATTTTTTTATACCTTGCTTACCATGAGCATTAAAAAATTCTAAACCAAGTTTAACTGTAAAAATTTTATCTTTGATTTTTTTAGTAATGCTTAAAGCGTCTTCCAAATTTGTGGTATCTAATGCAAGAATAATTCTGTTCACTTACTAATTGTTAACAGATATTTTGTTTTCAGTAAAATTTTTGTTTAATTTATTATAAAGTATTTTACTCATTTTCCATTTAATCGCTTTTTTTGCTGGTATCTGAACGGTTTCAGAGTTTTTTGGGTTTCTGCCCTGTCTAGCTTTTCTTTTAATTATTTTATAAGTTCCAAAACCTCTTATTTCTATATTTTCACCTCTACACAAAGCGTCTGTTATTTCAGAAAAAACAATATCTAAAATTTTTTCTATATCTTTTTTTATCATGTTGGGATGTAAGTTACAGAGTTTATGAATTAATTCCGACTTAACCATAAATGTAATATATAGTTATTTTTTGTTTTTTTGTTTTTTCGTTTTTACCTTAGAAAAATCAAATATGTCGCTTAGAATACCCCCAGAGTCTTTGCTTCCATATTTTTTTACTACTTCTTTCATTTCTTTTTCTTCCAGAGCTTTTATAGAAAGTACAACTTTTCTTTTTTCCTTATCTAGTTCAACGATCATTGCATCTACCTTGTCTCCCCTTGCAAATCTTGATGGGCGCGCATTTTCTGTTTCTTTAGCTAGTTGATTTCTTTTAATTAGTACAGAGGCGATATTTTTGCTTGGGCTGACATATATTCCATTATTACTAGAAGAGCTTACAATTAAAGTTACTATATCAGAAACTTTTTTGTTTGCATAAAATTCAAAAGGATCATCTGTAAGTTGTTTTAAACCTAATCTTATTTTTTCTTTTTCTTGATTTATTTCCACAATTTTAAGTTTTAATTTTTGCGTTTTTTTGTATTTTTCTAATTCTGTATCTTTTTCTGACCAGTCTAAATCTTTATAATGTACCATTCCATCGAGATCAGAATTATCTATTGAGATAAACAAAGCGTAATCAGTTATATTTTTTATAATTCCTTCAATTTGATCGCCCACTTTGTATTTTTCAATAAATTTTGTCCAAGGGTTCGGTAAAGTTCTTTTGTGGCTTAAAGAAATTCGTCTTTTTTCAGAATCTTTTTCTAAAATTTCAACTTGAATTTTTTGTGAAGTTGTTAAGACTTTTCCTGGATGTATGTTTTTTTTGGTCCAAGATAATTCAGATTGATGAATCAGACCTTCTAAGCCATTTTCAAGTTTAGCGAAGCAACCATAATCTTGTACTTTTGTCACAATCGCATCATAACGTTTTCCAATCTCATAATTATTTATTGCTTTTACATAAGGATCTTCGGTCAATTGTTTTATCCCAACACTTATTTTTTTTGTGTCTGGTTCAATTTTAATAATTTTAACTTTCAAAGATTGTCCGATAGAAAGCAATTCGGAAGGCTTGTTTATTCTACTCCAAGATATATCTGTGATATGAAGAAGGGCATCAACACCATCTAAATCTATAAAAGCTCCCCAGTCAGTTAAATTTTTTACATTTCCCTGTATTACATCTCCTTCGTTAAGTTTTGAAACTATTTGGTCTCTGTCCTTATCTCTAATTCTTTCCAATATGGATCTTCTTGATAGAACAATATTCGTTCTTTTTTTATCTATTTTACAAATTTCAAAAGTTTGAGGTTTATTCATCAAATGATCATAATTTTTTAGAGGTTTTATATCGACTTGAGACCCAGGTAAAAAACAAAGACAAGCTTCTACATCAACAACAAAACCCCCTTTGCATTTAGAAATAATATTTCCTTGGACTTCTTTTTTTGATTCAAAAGCTTTTTCCATTTTTTTCCAAGAATTTGCTTTTCTTGCTTTTTCTCTGCTTACTACTACCTCACCTGAATAATTTTCTATTTTTTCTAGAAGAATTTCTATTTTTTGCCCAACTTTAATTTTATCTAATTCTTTCGCAAGTTTGAATTCATCGATGGGTATAGCTCCTTCGCTTTTTAAACCCAAATCTACAAAAACGAATTTTTTTCCAATTTCACTTATAATTCCATTGGCTATTTCACCTTCTTTAAATTTTCTATTTCCTAAATCTTCTGAGAGAAGTTTTTTGAATTCTTGGTGTGATTTACTTTTTTCTTGTTTTGATGTTACTTCCATATTTTAACAACAGTCTTCTATCAATCTCCTTTTCCATTTTTTGTATCATCTGTTTTTTTGTTAACAAATGAGTGCGTATTACTACAGCATTAGGTACTTTTATCAAGGGATTTTGTCGCCTTTTTTTGTCTTGTAATGTGCGATTCTTAAGTGATTTTTTAACTTCCTCCAATGGAATTTTCTTATTGAGATCACACCATCTACGATAAGAAGAAACTTTTAAACTGCAAGTAAAATAAAATGCGCACAAATAGTTTTTTTTAAGTATTGAGCTGGCAGCATCTCTTCCCTCAACCACTATTCTTGGATATTTTTTAATAATTTTTTTTTGAAAAGACTTAATTATATTTCTTACTCTTTTTTTTTTAGCTAAATTAACAACATGATTACTGATTTCTTGGGTGTGCAGATTACGTCTAGATATTTTTTTATAATTTAAATTTTTGAATTTTTTTTTTAAAAATGGAATTATTTTTTTGGGCTTATGTTTTATAATTAAAAAACTTGCATACCTATATGCAAAACCACTGTTTAATACAAAAAGATAATATCGGCTTCCAATAGCTTTTGAGGCAAAACTTTTTCCACTTGCGCTTTCACCATCACAAGCAATTCTCAATGGCTTATTTTTGAATTTCATATTTTGCTCCTATTTTTTTTAATAATAAAAAAAAGTTTGGAAAAGAGGTTTTGATTGTTGAGCAGCCTTTGATTACAACATTAGTAGAAGTAGTAGCCGCAAGTATGATACTACACATTTGTATTCTATGGTCTAAAGAAGATTTAATTTTAACTTGTTTGTTTCCAATGTGTAAATTTGCAGGAGATCCATAAATTTTTATTGAATTTTTTTTTACTTTTGTTTTTATTCCAAAAGCATTTAAGTTCTCTGACATTTTTTTTATACGATCTGACTCTTTTCCTCTTATTACCCCGATGTTTTTAAAAGTTGAGATTCCTTTTATTTGTGAAGCTATAGTCATCATTATAGGCAATTCATCTATTGTTGAAATTACTTCTTTTTTAGGAAAATTTATAGGACGTAATTTAGAGTTTTTAACGATTATATCTCCAACAGGTTCCCCAAATCTTTTTTTAATATTTATTAATTTAATATTTGCGCCCATAGATTTTAGGCACCGAATATAACCTATACGAAATTTGTTAAGATTGATTTTTTTTAATTTTATTTTAGATCCTTTCGTCATTAAGCATATGGCCACAAAAAATGCTGCCGAAGAGGAATCTCCTGGTATTTCCATAGAAAAACTTTTCAAATTTTGTTGTCCTCTCAAAGAAATTAAATTATATTTTTTTTTCTTTTTAATTTTAATGTCAGCCCCAATGCTACGTAACATTAACTCTGAATGGTTTCTGCTAAATGGCTTGTGTTCTTCTATAGTAGTTATGCCCGGAAGATTTTTTGCTGCATTTAAAATACAGGCTTTTTCTTGAGCTGAGCCCGAATTTAAAATATGACGTTGAGCCAAACCATAGTCTGTACCCTGAATAGTTAGGGGAAAATTTTTTTTGTTTTTAGGTCTAAAAATACACCCTATCTTTGAAAGAGGTTCTATAAATTTTTTCATGTTCCTAGAGTTAAGTGATTTATCCCCGTATACTCTAACATTTATATTTGAGCTGGTTGCTAAAAAGCCCAATAAAATTCCAAGAGTTCCAGCGTTTCCAAAATAAAGTTGTTTTTTTTTAGGTTGGTTATATGAATTTTCACCATTACCCCAAACTTTATACTCGCCATATTTTTTTCTTACAATTTTTACACCAAGAACCTTCAAAGACTGAATGCATGATTTTATATCGTCTCCTTCAAGTACACCTTTTAAATTAGATATACCAATGGACTGACTTGAAAAAATTAAAGCTCGAAAGCTTGTGCTTTTGCAACCCGGAATAGTTGAAATAACTTTATTAAATTTTTTTACTTTTTTTTTTATTTTAACAGAAAAATCTTTATTCATTTGTAAATACTAAATAGTAAAATCTTCACCAAAATATAATTTTTTTGCTTCAGCTGTATTTACAATTTGTCTTGGAGTGCCATTAGCAACAATACTTCCATTTGCTATTACGTAAGCACGATCAACGACGCTTAATAATTGAGAAGCATTGTGATCTGTTACTAGCACAGCACAACCTCTTGCCTGTAGCTTTAGTAGTAATCCTTTAATATCTTGTATAGACAATAAATCTACCCCAGCAAAAGGTTCATCTAATAATAAAACCTTGGGATTACTTATTAAACATCTTGCAATTTCCGTTCTTCTGCGCTCACCTCCAGATAAAGCTGTAGCCTTAACATCTCTTAAGTGAGTTATTGAAAATTCTGCCATAAGATTTTCCACTATATCTTTTTGTTTTGTAGTATCTTTTTTTACTATTTGAGCTATACCCAATAAATTTTCATAAACAGTAAGACCACGAAAAATTGCAGTTTGTTGTGGTAGGTAAGCGATTCCTAATTTTGAACGTTCATGTATAGCGAGGTTAGTCAATTTTGTATTTCCCAAAAAGATATCACCAAAGTCACATTTTAGAAGACCCAAGACAATATTCATGAATGTACTTTTTCCCGCACCATTACTTCCAAGCAAACCTAACATTTCTCCTTTATTTAAGCTAATATCAATGTTTCTTAAAATAACCCTTTTATCAAAAGATTTAGATATGCTTTTTGCCGCGAGTATAGGTTTAGATTTAAATTTTATAATTCTAAATTTTTTTACGTTACTCATTCAATAAATTTTATTTTAACTTTTTCTCTATCATACATTGAAATTTTATAATTCTTAGATTCAAAGTCATAATATACTTTGTCAGCTATAAGGGATCCATTTTTACTAATTAATTTTACTTCATTATATATGGTAATAATATCTTTAGTTGCTAATAAATCTAAATTTTCAGAAGTAATTACCATTTCCCCGTCTGTCGCTCTGACATTGCTCTCCACATAGCAATCATAAGTGTTTTTATTATACTTCCCTTTATCCCCAGTTATTATAACAGTTCTTCCATCCTTCATTTCTATAGAAATTTTAATGTTTGTCATATGAACCATATCTGGTTTTTCAGATAAGACAAAAGCTTTTTCAGATAATATAATGAATGGTTTGTCTAAGTCGTACAAACCTTTATACTCTACCTCTTCAAACATATTATCTTCTTTATCTTTATCTTTATCTTTTTCTACTGTTAAGGATTTATCATTTTGGATTACTGACTTACTTAGTTTGTCTTTGTTAATTGTTGGATAGTAAAAATACGTTGCTACAATTAAAAAAAGACCAATAAATATAAGTGTTAATTGTAATAGTTTTTTGTTTATTTTCATTTTATTCCTATACCAAGACAATGATGGAGGTGAAGCACTCCCAATAACGTTTTTATTTTTTTATTAATGTCACGATCATGAGCAACTAAAATTTGAGTAATTTTTTTTGTATTCATTATTTCCACAGCAGAGAGGGCTGTTGCATTGTGTGAAATCCAAGTTGGTTTTTTGCTTGAAATATTTAAAATTGATTTTTTGTATAAATTATTTGAATGCCTACGTAGGTCACCATCCGTCAAAATACTAATTCTTCCATTTTTTTCCTTACAACAAACCATACCTAATTTTTTTTTTGTCATTTCTTTAATAGCAGCTTTTACACTTTTCTTTGCAGACACTAATGGAATTTCTTTTCCCTTTGCACAAACCTCACTCACTCTTATGAGCTGCCTACCTATTGATCCGGCTGGATGATTTGCTTTTAAAATTTTATTTGTCCATTTTTTTCTTTTTACCAGAGCTATACTCAAAGCATCCCCAAAACAAGTAAACATTGTAGAGCTTGATGTTGGAGCCAATAAAGAACCAGCTTCACTCACTTTAGGTAATAAAATTTTTATTGTAGAATGTTTAAGCAAAATTGAATTTGCTTTACAACTAACACCGATAGTTTTTATTTTAAATTTATTTGCATATTTTAATATTGGGTCAAGTTCAGCAGATTGACCCGAAACACTAAAAATTAATAGAATATCATTTTTTGAAAAAAAACCTAAACCTCCATGGATCAGGTCGTTTGCACTAAAACCAACGGCCCTTTGATTTAAACTTGCCATTGTTCCAGCCACTTTTAAAGATAGGATGTAACTTTTTCCAACACCAATAACTCCAATTTTATTTGCTTTGTTACATAAATTAACCGCTTTTGAAAATTGAGATGTTCTATTAAAGCTGGATGAAAGTTTTTTAAGAGCAACTATTCCACTTTGAATTGTTTTTTTTGCTATTTGAAAATCTTTATTCATTAATGATCAAAAAGTTTATCTATACCCAAATTATCTATTTCTATACGAGTGTCTATAAATTCCATGCATTTTAAAAAAATATCGTATTTTTTTTCTCTTTTTAACATAGATTCTAATTTTGTCTTAATTAAGAAAAGATATTGCACGTCCGCTGCTGCATACATTTTTTCCTTATCCGAGTATTCCGACATATCTTTTGCCCAGTCTGAGGATGCCATTTTTTTTTCTAATCTCACACCAGCAAACTCTTGACACAAAGCTGAAAGACCATGATCATTTGAATATTTTCGAACTAAGCGAGAAGCAATTTTTGAGTCAAAGAGAGATGTTATTTTACATTTTGGTTTTAAGAAATTTTCAATTGCACTTTTGTCTTTACGGGAAAAATGTATGACAATTTGAATTTTTGGATCCTCAAGAACCTTTACTAGATTTGGGGTTTCGTAATTTTTATTTGGTTGAATTAGGTAAATATCTTTACTACTTTTACCACAAATTTGGACTAAACAAAGACGATCAGTTCCATCCTTACCCACATCCAAACCAGTAAATTCTGAGTCAACCATTGCTACGCCTTCTTTTTTTAGAGTTTTTACAATTTCAGCAGGTATATCTCTACAAGTGTGAATTTTTGGCATAGTTGTATTCTTTTATACATATTTATATATAATTAAAGAAAAATGCAAAATAATCAAATTGTGATCGCTGTTTTTGGGGGCACGGGTTTTCTTGGTAGAAACTTAATAAAAAAACTCACAGAATTAGACTATAGAGTAAAGGTAGCTACAAGAAATCCTCATACAAAGGGCTATTTTTTAAAGCCCCTTGGTAATCCCGGATATGTAGAGTTGTTTAAAACTAATATTTTTAATACAGAAGAAGTTAAGTCCGTTTTAAAGGGTTGTGATTTTGCAATTAATTTATGCGGGATCCTCTTCGAAACTTCCAAGCAAAAATTTGATTACGTTCATGCTAAATTTCCAAATTTATTAAGCAAGCTTTGTGAAGAATTGGGAATTAAAAAATTAGTTCACATAAGTAGCCTAGGAGTAAAGGAATATCATACTTCAAAATATATGGAATCTAAACTTCAAGGGGAAAAAAATATTAAAGATAATTTTAAACCGTCAATTATTTTAAGACCAGGAATTTGTTTTGGACCAGATGACTCTTTTTTTAATCGTTTTGCATCTATTGCAGAGGTTTCACCTTTTCTTCCACTAATAGGAGGAGGAAAGCAAAAATTTTCACCCATTTATGTTCAAGATGTTGCAAAAGCTATTGTAAGAGCTTTAGAAGTAAATAATACAAGACCTAAAATTTTTGAACTAGGTGGACCAGAAAATTTTACTTTTAAAGAACTTATGGAAATTTTATTAAAAGAGATAAAGAAAAAAAGATTTTTAATACCCATTCCATTTGGCCTTGCTAAATTCCAATCTTTTTTCTTACAATTTATGCCAAATCCACTTCTGACACCTGATCAGGTAGAATTATTAAAATATTCAAATGTAGTTTCAGGTGAATATCCAACTTTAAAGGATCTTGGAATAACAGGCATACCTATTCAAAACGTTTTACCAAAGTATATTTATAGATTTAGAACTGGTGGGCAATTCAATAGATAATAGTTAGTAAAATTAAGCTGACTTAATTTTCTTTTCGTAAACCGGCAAATCTTCTTCAGTAATTATATCTTCTTCTTTGGCATTTTTAGGTTGGAATGCATACAGAACATGCAATTTGCAATATGGGAATTTTGCCATTGGTTTCCTTCCGCAAAAATAAAATTTTTCTTCATAAGGATGACCAATGGGCCATCTACAAGTATCGTCTGTTAATTCTTCAAGTTTTTTTGGATTCTCTTTTTCAAAACTTTTATCTAACAATAAAGCTTTAAATTTTGCCTTCCTTCCTAATTTTTGTGTTTTAGTTTTTTGAGTATCTTTATCAATTATATTAACTGGTTTAGCAGATTGTTTTTTTGACGTTCCTCTTGTTTCTAAATTTAATCTATGAGCTTTTCCTATTACTGCGTTTCTTGTGGTTCCTCCCAAAATTTCAGCTATTTGGCTTGCAGTATGACCTTTTTTCCAAAGCTCTTTTAGTTTCTCTTCTCTATCTGTTGTCCAACTCATTTTTTTACAGGCTTAATTAAAGACGCTATATGTTGTGTTTGCAATAAAAAAAAATACTTAATGTGGATAGTTTATTAACATCATGCAAGTAAATGGACGTGGTTCAGTTTAATTAATATATAAGCTTTTTTTATGAAAGATACTGAAAATAAATATGAGATTTATGAATCTCAATACGGTTACATTAATTGGATTGGGTTTTGGACACTTTATAAAAAAGAAGTGTTTAGATTTTTGATTGTTGTTATTCAAACTGTTATATCACCTCTTGTTACATCACTTCTATTTTTACTTGTATTGTCCCTAGCTATAGGGAATGATAGAGGCAATGTTTTGGGGTTTCCTTTTATAACTTTTCTTGCACCAGGTTTGATTGCAATGCAAGTAATACAACAAGGGTTTTCTCATTCTTCATCCTCTATAATGATTGGAAAAATACAGGGCAACATAGTTGATATTTTGTACGCTCCTTTAACTGCGGGAGAAGTCACTTTAGCATTAAACTTAGCATCCTGTACTAGAAGTCTAATGATTGCTGCAGTTTCTATCGCTGTATTTTATTTTTTAGTAGATTTGCAATTTTATAATTTTCTATATATTTTTGTTTTTACATTCTTAGGCTCTTTTATTTTAAGCTCAATAGGTATTATTATAGGCTTATGGTCTGAAAAATTTGATCATATGGCCTCAGCCACAAACTTCATTATAGTCCCACTTTCTTTTCTATCCGGCACCTTTTATACAATTGATCGACTTCCGGATGTACTGAAAAAAATAAGTGAATTAAACCCTTTTTTCTACATTATAGATGGATTTAGATATGGATTTTTAGGTGTGTCTGATGGTTCAATAAAATTTGGTTTAATCTATTTACTAATACTAAGCTTTATAACTTGGTTTGCTGCATATGTTTTGTTCAAAAAAGGTTATAAAATAAAATCGTAATATATTTATGAGTTCTATTCTTGAAACATATGCAAGAAAAAACATTTCTTTTGATAAAGGAAAAGGATGTTATCTTTTTACAGAAAATGGGGAAAAATATCTTGATTTTGTACAAGGAATAGCAACTAATATTTTAGGTCATTGTCATGATCACTTAGTCTCTACAATTGAAAAACAATCTAAAAAATTATGGCACGTGTCTAATGCTTATATAATTAAAGATCAGGAAAGATTAGCTAAAAGATTGACAGAAAATACTTTTGCCGATTTCGTTTGTTTTCAAAATTCAGGAACCGAAGCAACAGAGGCGAGTATCAAAATAGCAAGAAAATATTTCCACAAAATTGGGAAACCTCAAAAAAATAGAATTATTACATTTAAAGGAGCCTTCCATGGAAGAACATTGGCAGCATTATTTGCGGCTAACAATCCAAAACATACAGAAGGTTTTGGGCCAAAAGTCGAGGGGTTTGACCAAGTTACTTTTGCAGACCACGAAGCTATAAAAAAAACAATAAATGAAAATACAGCAGCAATTATGGTCGAAACCATAATGGGAGAGGGAGGCATAAAAATAATACCAGATTTTTGTTTAAAAGGTTTAAGAGAGTTATGTGATCAACATGAGTTATTACTAATATTAGACGAAGTACAGTCAGCATATAGAACTGGTAATTTTTTTGCTTTTGAGAAGTCCGGGATTTCACCTGATATAGTTCCTATAGCAAAAGGAATAGGTGGTGGATTTCCACTTGGAGCATGTCTTGTTACTAAAAAGGTATCAGTTGGAATGACCCCAGGTACACACGGCAGTACTTTTGGAGGAAATCCTTTAGCTATGGCAGTTGGAAATGCAGTTTTAGATGTTATTTTAAAAAAAAATTTCTTGAAAGCTGTAAAAGAAAAAGGAAAATATTTGGATAACAACTTAAATAAAATTAAAGAAAAATATCCAAAAATTATTAGCGAAATAAGAGGGGAAGGTTTAATTAAAGGATTAAAACTTAAAGTTGATAATAACCAATTTATTGAAAAATTAATGAAATATAAAATGCTTACAGTAAAAGCAGAAGAAAATGTTGTAAGACTTTTTCCTCCTTTAATTGTTGAAAACAAAGAAATAGATGAAGCAATAGAAAAAATCCAATTAGTTTGCTCTGAAATAAGTTAAGTATGAAAAATTTCATAAACCTATCAGATATAAACAAAAAGGAACTTAGAAAAATTATAGATCATGCAAAAATTTATAAGAAAAAAATTTTAACTTCAAAATCATATTATCCTTTAAAAGGAAAAGTTTTAATAATGATTTTTGAAAAACCTTCAACCAGAACAAGGATTTCTTTTGAGTTAGCTATGAAACAGTTAGGAGGAGAACTTTTAATATTAAACCCCAAAGATAGTCATTATGGTGGAGGTGGAGAAAGTATTCATGATACAGCAAAAGTTCTTTCTCAATATGGAGACATTGTAATGATGAGAGCAAATAAACACGAGAATTTTTTAAAATTTTCAAAAAATTTAGATATACCCATTATTAATGGCTTGACGGATTTATCACATCCCTGCCAAATCATGTCAGATATTATGACTTTTGAAGAATTAAAAGGACCAATATCAAATAAAAAAATTGCCTGGCTAGGTGACGGAAATAATGTTGCATTTTCTTTGATAGAAGCATCAGTTCAGTTTAATTTTGAACTTGCTATAGCTTCACCCAAAAAATTTAAACCAGATAAAAAAATTATTGCATGGGCTAAAAATAAAAAAGCAAAAATTTTGATAACTAAAGATCCTGAAGAGGCAGTAAATTTAGCAGACTGTATTATGACTGATAAGTGGATATCAATGGGAGACAAAGTTAATAAAAAAAAAAAGAAAAAGATATTAAAGCCGTATCAGGTAAATAAAAAAATTATGAAATTAGCTAAAAAAGATGCAATTTTTATGCATTGTCTTCCCGCAAGCAGAGGTGAAGAAGTTACAAATGATGTTATGGATGGAAAGCAATCAGTTGTTTGGTTGGGTGCACTTAATAGAATTCATGTACAAAAAAGTATTATTCAGTGGTGTTTAAAATAAAGATTTAATTTAACGGAAGAGGATTATTTGAATTTGCGTTCATATATAGAATTACAGCTGCTCTTTCCTTCACATCTTTTAAGCCGGCGAAAGACATTTTAGTTCCTTTTATCCAATCTTTGGGTTTTATTAAGAAACCATTCATTTCTTCAAAGGACCAAGATTTTCCATACGCTACTAGTGCTTTGGAATATTTGTAATCAGGAACGGAACCTGCTTTTCTTCCAAGAACTCCCCACAATGCAGGTCCAATTTTATTAGCACCACCTTCAGCTATACTATGGCAAGCTGCACATTTTTTAAAAACCTTTGCTCCATCTTCTACGCTTGTTGATGCAAAAATTGCCATTATATTTTCTGAGTTTAAGTTTGTCATTTCTGACTCAGAAGTCGTATTACTAGCAACAGTAGTTACACTTTCAACTTGGTAAGCAGATTTTTCTGGCTTCTCCACATTATATATTACATTTGTAATTTTGTTTATTCCAACCACAAGGATTACAGCCAATATTATAGAAACTATAATTTTATTCATTTTAAAAAAGTTAATAAATTTAGTACAACTTAATTAGATTATACCATGACCTGGATGAAAGAAATGAACTTCATCAAGTTTATTTTGCGACTGTTAGACGCATAACTTTTTATATATGAAAACAACGGCAATAATTATACCAACTAGATTAAAAGCAAGAAGACTGCCAAACAAACCATTGATAAAAATTAACAACATACCCATGATTGTTCATGTTTTGAATAAAGCCAAAGAATCATCTGCAGGAGAAGTAATAGTAGCAACCCCAGATCAAGAAATAATTGATGTTGTTAAAAAAAACGGTGGCAATACAGTTTTGACTAAAAACGAACATCCTTCTGGCAGTGATAGAGTTTACGAGGCATACATGAAAAATTTGAAAAAAAAATTTGATTTAATAATTAATCTTCAAGGAGATATGCCAAATATAAAACCTAATTCTATTTCAAAATTAGAAAAAATGATGAGAAATAACGATTGTGAAATTGGCACATTAGCCTCTCCAATAAAAAACAAAGAAGAAATAGAAGACCCAAATATTGTTAAGCTTCTTGTAGATCAAGATTTAAAAGATAATGATTTTTTAGAAGTAAAAGATTTTTTTCGTATACGCAGTGATTTAAATCAAAAAAGGATATATCATCATATTGGAATTTATGCCTTTACAAGTGATGCTCTAACAAAGTATGTAAAGTTTCCTAGATCTAAATTAGAAATTAAAAGAAATTTAGAGCAAATGAGAGCTATGGAAAATAAAATGATAATAAAAACTGGATATTATGATTCTATCCCATTAGGAGTGGATACAGAAAAAGATTTAAAACAAATTACAAAAGAAATGATTTAAGCATGCCCAAAAAAATAAAAATTGCATTTCAGGGGGAAAAGGGAGCTTACTCACATTTAGCTACTTTAGAAATTTTTCCAGATACCGAAATAAAAGCATGTTCCACTTTTGAAGATGTTTTTCGGCTAGCTAAAGAAAACCCTGAATTTAAAATAGTTATACCTATAGAAAATTCTTTAGTAGGAAGAGTTGCTGATATACATTATTTAATTCCCAAATATAAATTGCAAATACATGCTGAACATTTTCATAAAGTTGCACACAATTTACTTGGTATAAAGGGATCTAAAATAAGTGACATTAAAACTGTTAGAAGTCATTCCCATGCTATAGGGCAATGTCAAAAAATAATTGTAGAAAATAAATTAAAATCAATAATTTCTGCTGATACAGCTGGATCCGCAAAATTCATTTCTGAAAGAAAAGAAAAAAGTGAAGGCGCTATAGCATCTCAGTTAGCAGCAAAAATTTATGACCTTGAAATTTTAAAATCAAACATTGAAGATGAGCCTGGTAATGTGACAAGATTTTTAATTATGGGAAGAGATTCGGTACACCCTGATAAAAAAGATAAAAAATATATTACAAGTTGTATATTTAAACTTAAAAGTACTCCCGCTGCCCTTTACAAAGCCTTAGGTGGTTTTGCAACTAATGGGGTAAATTTATGTAAGCTTGAAAGTTTTGCGGTAAAAAATACTTTTGACCAAGTTAACTTTTATATTGATATAGAAGGCCATATAGACGATCCTTCGTTGAAAAAAGCCCTTGAGGAACTCGGTTTCCATACACAGAAATTGGATATTTTGGGTGTTTATGAAGCACATAAATTTAGATTTAATAACAAATAAACAACTTATAGTTATCTTGTAGTTCTTAATTTTATATTGGTATAATAAAAAAGGAGGCTGGCGACGGGTGGAATTTTTTGAACAACCCGGTCAGGACGGAAACGTAGCAGCCGTAACGAAATATTCCAGGTTGTTGTTCAGTCTCCTTAAAAAAAAATGGAAAACAAAACTCATAAAGTTCTTGCATTAAAATACAGGCCTAAAAATTTTAATGAATTAATTGGTCAAAATATCATGGTCCAAACTATCACCAATTCTATAAATTTAAATAAATTGCCAAATGCATATTTACTTACCGGTATACGCGGAGTAGGGAAAACAACAACTGCCCGGTTGATTGCAAAGGCTTTAAATTGTAAAAAAAATTTTCTTAAAGAAGAAAATTGTGATTGTAATCATTGTGAAGAAATTGCTAATTCTAAACATCTTGATGTATTAGAAATGGATGCGGCATCAAGAACTGGTATTGATGATGTAAGAGAATTGATTGAATCTTCTAAATATAATCCTACAAGTGCAAAATACAAAATATTTATTATTGATGAAGTACACATGCTTTCTAAACAAGCATTTAATGGGTTATTAAAAACTTTAGAAGAACCACCACCACAACTAAAATTTATTTTCGCTACAACCGAAATTAAAAAAATACCAATTACTATTGTTTCCAGGTGCCAAAGGTTTGATTTACAGAGGGTTTCAATTAAAGATTTACTAAAAAACTTAAAAAAAATCTTAAATTTAGAAAATGGAAAAATATCTGACGATGCTTTAAAATTAATTGCAAAAGCATCAGAAGGCTCAGTGAGAGATTCGCTGTCACTTTTAGATAGAGCTCTAATAAGTCAACATAATACCAAGTCAGAAATTGATGAGACTTTCGTTAGAAAAATGCTTGGAATAGCTGATAAGTCAAAAATTTTGGAATTAATTAATTTAATTTTTCAAGGAGATAAAAAAAATTCTACAGCACTTTTAAGAGAAATGGTCGATCAGGGAATTGAACCTAATAATTTATTAAATGATTTTTTAGAAGTTATATATTTTATTCAACAAAGAAAAAATTTTGGAGATTTTAATGATAATTTTTCTATATCAGAAGCAGAAATTAAAACCATTGATCTAATATCGAAAGATGTAAAAAATTCTACATTAATATTGTTTTGGCAGTTTATTTTAAAAGCCATTGACGAAATTTCAATAGTTTCTAATTCTATATTGTCTCTTGAAATGTTAATTATAAGATTAATCCATTTAAAGGATATGCCATCTTATGAAAGTGTAATAGATCTTGTTAATAAAAATATTACAAATCATGAATATCAAAAAGATATTATAACGAATGATGAAGATGAAAATGAAAAGGAGCTAAACAATCATAAGAATGAAGTTAATATAATTTCAAAAGATCAAATTAAAAATACAATACAGGCTAAACCTAAGCTAGGTTCTCTAGACATAGAAACACATCCAAAAGATCCAGAAGTGGAAAAAATTTTATCTTTTCAAAGTTTAATTGAATTATCCTCAAGGAAGAAAGAAGTTGAGTTAAAATACGATCTCGAAAAAAATGTAAATTTAATCAAATTTAATGAAGGTAAAATTGATATAGCTTTTAATGAAAACCTTGCAAAGGATTTTGTAAAAAAATTGTCAGAAAAATTATTAGAATGGACTGGAAGAAGATGGCTAATAACTCTAACAAAAGCCCAAGGACAGAAATCGTTTGCAGAGCTAAAATCAATTACAAAAAAAAAGTTATTTGAAGAAGAGAAAAATTCTGAAATTTATAAAAAATTTAAAAAAATATTTGCAGACGGTGAGCTAACTAAAGTTTTAAAAAAAGAAGAGTAAATTATGCCAGACTTTAAAGACCTAATATCACAAGCAAAAAAAATGCAAGAAAAAATGCAAGAAGCTCAAACAAATTTAAAAAAAATAGAGGTAGAGGGTGTTGCAGGAGGAAATTCAGTTAAAGTAGTTTTAAACGGAGATGGTGAGTTAGTAAAAATTTCTTTAAGTGATAATGTTTTGAAAGAGCCTAAAGAAATAATAGAAGATTTAATTGTTGCGGCTCATAATAATGCTAAGCTGGAGTTGAAAAAAAGAACTTCAGAAGAAATTTTAAAAATTACGGGAGGTGTAGATTTGCCTCCAGGCTTTAAACTACCTTTTTAAAAAATGTCAGACAATAATGTAAAAGAAATAGAAGATTTAATTAAATTAATTTCAAAACTACCAGGTCTTGGATCTAAATCAGCAAAAAGGATTGTGTTAAAACTAATAAATAATCGTGAAGAATTAATTAAACCTCTGGCCAACACTTTAGCTCAGGTCTATAAAAATGTAGCTAGATGCAAAATATGTGGAAACCTTAAGTCTATGGATCATAAATGCAAATGTTTAACAATTAAACATGACCAAATTTGTGTAGTGGAAAATATTGCGGATATGTGGGTAATTCAAAATACAGGAATTTATAAGGGTCACTACCATATTTTAGGAGGTACATTGCCATCAACAGAAACTAAAAAAGGAGACGGCTTACTGCTCTCTTCATTAATTGATAGAGTAAAAAAAAATTCTGTTAAAGAGGTAATATTAGCAACTAGTGCAACAGTGGAAGGACAAACGACAGCACATTATATTCAAGATAGTTTAAAGGACACAAAAGTTAAAGTTTCAAAACTTGGACAGGGCCTACCAGTAGGTGGAGAAATAGAATTTTTAGATGATGGAACACTTTTTTCAGCTTTCAAAAATAGAGGACCTGTAGCAAATGATTAATTTTTTTTCAAAAGTCTATTACGGTGAAGAATGGGTTCCGTATAACCCGAAGGTTGTTGTTTACCATTAAAAACTAATTCACAGGCAGCTTTAAATGCAACAGATGTTTCATAATTATCGGACATACGCTTATATAAAGCATATCCTTTTAAATCCGGATCTCTAATATTTTGCTTATCAACAATATTTGCCATTTTTTTCATTGCTTCTAAGACTTGTTCTTTGTCACAAATCCCGTGATGAAGCCAATTAGCAATGTGCTGTGATGAAATTCTTAATGTTGCTCTATCCTCCATTAAACCCACATTATTAATATCAGGTACTTTTGAACAGCCGACTCCTTGGTCTATCCATCTAACAACATAACCTAAAATACCTTGTGCATTATTTTCTAATTCTTTAGTGATTTCCTCTACAGACCAATTTGGTCTATCTGCAATTGGAATTGTTAAGATGTCAAATAATTTTGCAGAAACTTTTTCTTTTAATTCTTTTTGTTTAGAAAAGACATCTATTTGATGATAATGCAATGCATGAAGTGTAGCTGCAGTTGGGGAAGGGACCCAAGCACAATTAGCACCAGATTTAGGATGATTAACTTTTTGAGACATCATATCTGCCATTTTATCTGGCGCAGCCCACATTCCCTTTCCAATTTGGGCGATCCCAGAAAAACCACAAGCTAATCCTACATCAACATTATTATTTTCATACGCCACGAGCCATTTAGAAGATTTCATGTCACCTTTTTTAATCATCGGTCCCGCTTCCATTGAGGTGTGCATTTCGTCACCTGTGCGATCCAAAAATCCAGTATTGATAAAAACAACTCTATTTTTTACAGCTCTAATACATTCTTTTAAATTTACCGTGGTTCTTCTTTCTTCATCCATTATTCCAATTTTAATTGTATTTTTTTTTAAATTTAAAACTTCTTCTACTTTTTCAAAGATTAGATTAGTAAATGCTACTTCATCAGGACCATGCATTTTTGGTTTTACAATATAGAAAGAATTTGTTCTTGAATTTTTTTTGTTTTTAAAATCATGAATTGCGGCAGCAGTTGTCATGAATGCATCCATTATACCTTCAGGGACTTCTGATTTATCTTGTAATAAAATCGAAGAATTTGTCATTAGATGTCCTACATTTCTATTAAACATTAAAGCCCTTCCGTGTAATCTAATTTTTTTTCCATCACGAGAAATGTATTCACGATCAGGATTTAATTTTCTTGTAAAAGTGAAAGGTTTATTTCCTGTGTTTTTTTTTCCTTCGTACTTTAAGTCCCCTTTCATCAAACCTAACCAGTTTCTATAGCCATGAACTTTGTCCTCAGCATCTACTGCTGCAACAGAATCTTCATGATCCATAATTGAAGTAATAGCTGATTCCAAAATTACATCATATATCCCTGCTTTATCTTTAAGACCTCCTCGTGTCTGATTAGGGTTAAACAAAACATCTATATGAAGATTATTATTTACAAATAAAAGAGAAGATAAGTTATTTGATTTTTTATTATATCCTATAAATTGTTTAGGATTTTTTAATTTTAAATTTAATTGATTATTTTCAACCTTGGGAATTTCATTAATATCTTTCCAACTACTTTTTTGAAGTGGAACATTTTTATCTAAAATTTCACGTGCATATTTAATTACTTTTTCTCCTCGTATATAATTATATTTTTTTCCGCGTTCGGCCCCATCCGATTCTGAAATTACGTCCGTTCCGTACAAGGCATCATAAAGACTTCCCCATCTAGCATTTGCAGCATTAAGAGAATATCTTGCGTTCATAACTGGCACTACTAGTTGTGGACCGGCAATTTTAGAGATTTCACTATCCACATTTTTAGTTTCAATTTGAAAATCTTCTCCTTCTTTTTTCAAATAACCAATTTTTTCCAAAAAATTTGAATATTCTTTTATATCAATATCTTTACCCCCTTTATTTTTATGCCAATCATCAATTTTTTTTTGAAGATTTTCTCTAGTTTCCAAAAGCCTTTTATTTATTGGGGACAATTCATGTACGTATTTATCAAAACCATCCCAAAATTTTTTGGGTTCTACATCAGTCCCTGGCAAAAGTTCATTATTTACAAACTTTAAAAGGACTCCAGCAACAGACAATTTACCTTTTGAAATATAATCCATAGTAAGACAAAATTTTGCCACTAATTTTTATATTTATATATATTGATATTCAAGATATATATAGTCATAGCAGCTATTACAAATTTCGTTATATGAAAAATTATTTAGAATTTGAAAAAGACATCAAAGCTTTGGAGGAAGAAATTGAAAAATTAAAGGATCCTTTTAACAAAGAAGGTATATCTCAAGTAAATACTGAAAAAATATCTCAAATACAATCAGAAATTGATGAAAAATTAAAAACAACTTACGCAAATTTAAACGATTGGCAAAAAACACAAGTTGCTAGACACGAAGAAAGACCTAAAGCAAAATATTTTATAGAAAATTTATTTACTAACTTTATTAATTTGTCTGGTGATAGACGTTTTGCAGATGATCAAGCTGTAATAGCTGGATTTGCAAAATTTTTTGATCAATCTGTTTTAGTTATAGGACAAGAAAAGGGAGATGATCTTGACAGCAGATTAAAAAGAAATTTTGGAATGATGAGACCAGAAGGTTATAGGAAGTGTATAAGGTTGATGAAACTTGCGGATAAATTTAATATTCCAGTCATTTCATTCATTGATACTCCAGGGGCATATCCTGGAATTGGCGCAGAACAAAGAGGTCAAGCGGAAGCAATAGCCAATTCAATAGAGTGCTGTTTATCACTTAAAGTTCCTATCATTTCAGTTATTATAGGAGAAGGAGGATCAGGAGGCGCGATTGCTTTAGCTTCAGCAAATAAAATACTAATGTTAGAAAATTCTATTTATTCAGTGATATCTCCTGAGGGCTGCGCCTCTATTCTTTGGAGAGACCAATCAAAATCACTAGAGGCAGCGAAAGCAATGAAACTAACAGCAGGTGAACTTTTAAAAATGAAAATTATTGATGAAATAATAAGTGAACCTATTGGTGGAGCACATCGTAATAGAAAAGAAGTTATTATTGCAATAGAAAATAAATTAAAAAAATATTTAGATGAATTTAAAAATTTATCAAAGGAAGAAATAATTAATCACAGAAAAGAAAAATTTTTAGAAATTGGAAAACACAAATCATTTGGAGTTTTTTCTACAGAAGATGTAAGGTTTAAAAAGGATAATTTTTTAAATTATATAAAAAGTATTTCATTTAAAGTTAATAAAAAAATAATTGTGATTTTAATATTAGTAGCTATTGTAGGATTTTTTTTAATTTAGCTTGTTTACAAAGATCCACAACAATGCTTGTATTTTTTACCAGAACCACAAAAGCAAGGCTCATTTCTACCAATTTTTTTTCCTGTATAACCAGGGGTTACCTTGGAAGGTTTAATATTTTCTTCTTCTTCATTTTTTTCAACAATTTCTAAATTATTTAAAAAAGTAATTAGATCAATTTTTATTTTATAAAGAAGATCTTCAAAAAGTTTGAACGCCTCTCTCTTAAATTCTTCCAAGGGATCTTTTTGAGCATATCCTCTTAATCCTACCACCTGCCTAAGATGTTCAAGGTATTGTAAGTGCGATCTCCATAAGAAATCAATAGTTTGTACAAATATTTTTTTCTCAAGTTGAAGATTAGCTGTTTCAGCAATTATTTTTTTTCTTTTATCTCTTTGCTGATCAAATTTTAATTTAATAATTTTTTTAAATTCATCATTTTTTAAATTGATTAAATTTTCAAATTCGTTCTCTGTAAAAGATTTACCTATAGCAGGTTTAATTTTGTTTTTAAATTTTTCAGACTGATTTGATTTAGAAAAAAATTCTTTTTCATTAATAAAGCTTTGAATTAAATCATCCAAAAATGAGTTAATTATTTCGTTAATATTGTTTGAACTTAGTATTTCTTTTCTTTGTTCAAAAATTACTTTCCTTTGATCATTCATTACGTCATCAAATTTAAGTAAAGTTTTTCGTATATCAAAATTTCTTGTTTCCACCCTTTGCTGAGCTCTTTCCAAGGCCTTGTTAATCCAGGGATGATTAATTGATTCACCTTCTTTTAATCCAAATTTCTTCATTATGTTATCTATAGATTCTGAACCAAAAATTCTCATGAGATCATCTTCTAAACTTATATAAAATATTGATTTTCCAGGATCTCCTTGTCTTCCAGATCTTCCTCGTAACTGATTATCAATTCTTCTACTTTCATGCCTTTCTGTTCCTATTACAAATAAACCACCTTTTTTAATAACATCATTTTTTTCTTCAATTATTTGATTCTGCTTTTCTTGAATATCTTCTTTGCTTAAAAAGGTTTGATTTCCACCTAACTGTATGTCGGTTCCTCTGCCAGCCATATTAGTTGCAATTGTTACCCCCTCTAATTTTCCAGCTTCTGCAATAATTTTTGCTTCTTCCTCATGATATTTTGCATTTAAAACATTATGTTTAATTTTTTTTGTTTTAAGAAAGTGAGAAATTTTTTCTGATTTTTCAATACTAGTTGTTCCAACCAAAACAGGTTGTTTTTTCTTGTTACAATCCTCTATTTTTTCAATGATGGCTTGGTATTTTTCTTTTTCTGTTCTAAAAATTTGATCGTTTAAGTCATCCCTTATCATTTGTTTGTTTGTTGGTACAGAAACTGTTTTTAATTTATATATATCATTAAACTCTTCAGCTTCGGTAATGGCTGTTCCAGTCATTCCAGATAACTTTTCATAAAGCCTAAAATAATTTTGATAAGTTATTGAAGCTAAAGTTTGATTTTCACTTTGTATTTCTACATTTTCTTTTGCTTCCAAAGCTTGGTGTAAACCATCAGAGAATCTTCTTCCCTCTAGGACTCTTCCAGTAAATTCATCTATAATTTCTACCTTGCCATTTCTTACAATATAATCTGTGTCCCTTGAGAATAGTAAATTTGCTTTCAAGGCCTGATTTATATGATGAACTAAATTAATATTTTGGGGATCAAAAAAATTATTATTTTTTAATATTCCATAAGTATGTGATAATTTTTCTATTTTATCTATACCTTTCTCTGAAAGCATTACATTTTTATTTTCCTCATCTAGCTCGTAGTCATTTTTTTCAAGCTTTGTGATAAATTTATTACTTACAAAATATTGATCAGATTTATTTTCAGTTGCACCCGAAATTACAAGTGGTGTTCTAGCTTCATCAATAAGTATACTATCTACTTCATCTACAATACAAAAAAAATGGTTTCTTTGAACCATTTCTTTAATACTGTATTTCATGTTGTCTCTTAAGTAATCAAATCCAAACTCACTATTAGTTCCATATGTCACATCACAGTCATAATTTTTTTTTCTTTCATCATCTTCCATTGCATGATTTATACAACCAACAGAAAGTCCTAAAAAATTATAGACCTTACCCATCCATTGAGAATCTCTTTTTGCCAAATAATCGTTTA
>CACIUJ010000004.1 GCA_902589795.1 uncultured Pelagibacteraceae bacterium
GTTTCGTTTGGTGGCGGTTGAGCTTGAGCTGTTTCTTGTGGTGACGGTTGAGTTTTGTTAGTTTCTAATTTGTTAGCAATTAAATCATCATACCATTTTTCTAATATAACTATTGCTTTATCTAAATCTGTTGTTCCAGACGAAACAATCTTTTGTTTTCCATTATGATAGGTTCTCCCAACCCAATTTTTAGACTTTAACTCTCCCTTATATTTATCTTGCCTTACATAAATATGCAGTCTTCCACTTTTTTTATGTATAGTATCCATAAATCCCTATATTCCGATCTCGAACAATAAATTTTTTTTATAAGTTCGAACAATTTATAGAGGGCAATATCTTTTATTTTTGTGTCACACTATTTTTTCCTATAAATTCTATTAAAACTCTAACACATTTATTAAATATTGCAAATTATATTTGTGTCACAGTAAATATATTTTGTGTTAGATATAATTTTGACCTTAAAAAAGGCTTTATATTGCTATTCCAACTTTTTTTCTAACACAAATACAATAATAAGATAAAAAATGGATTTTGTGTTAGACTTGAAATGAAAAATTATAAATATTAAAATAATGCATAAAATAACAGCATAATTCCCTAAAAATCTTTATATTTAGCCATATTTTCTTGTTTTTAAATATCAAAATCTAAATTAAAATTATTATCACATTAGAAAAGCAATTTTGTGTTAGAGTTTACTTAATTTTGTGTTAGAGTTAATAATTCTAGACATATTTTATCAAAATAGTATTAATTTATGCTAATAATCTAATAATTTATGCAAATTTACTAAATATTTATCGATTTTGGCTTAAAACATAGGTTTTTTGAATTTTATCCATATATTCAAGTTGTATTTTAAGAATATATTTAAGTTTTTATTAGTTTAAATTATACCTGAGGTTGTGGTTTGCTAATAATAATCACTATAGTTTCAATTTTAGGGCTATATTGTTTACTAATGATAATTGGGAAAACTTATTTAAAATAATGATTAATAAAATAACTGAATTAGCTAAAAATAATCCTAAAATCTCAGATTTTCACTTGAGGGGAGGCTCGGATATTGCTTGCCGGATAATGGGTGACATTGTTATCGAAAAAAATACAAAAGTTGAAAATAAAGATATCGAAGAACTTTTGAAAAAAAATTGTAGTGAAGAAGAAATTAATACTTTTAAAACTAAGAAGGAATTAGATTGCGCTATTATTTTAGATGCGTTTCGATTTAGAGCAAATTTCTATAAAACTCTAAAAGGCTCCGCTGTAGTACTTAGAAAAATTGAAACTAAAATTCCTATGATGGATAATCTTAATTTGCCACCCGTTCTTTATGAATTAATAGACGCTCATAAAGGCTTGGTATTAGTCACGGGACCTACTGGATCTGGGAAATCTACAACTCTAGCATCAATTATTAACCAAATTAATGAGACCAGAAATAATAATATTATTACTATTGAAGATCCTGTTGAATTTATTCATACAGACAAAAAAAGTATTGTGTCACAAAGAGAAGTCGGAAAACAGACTGAAAGTTTTGCTAAAGCCTTGAAAGGAGCTTTGCGTGAAGATCCTGATGTTATCTTGGTTGGAGAGCTGAGGGATTTAGAAACGATTGGAATGGCTTTAACTGCAGCTGAAACGGGACACTTAGTCTTTGGCACGCTCCATACTAGTGGCGCTCCTAATACTATTAATAGAATTATCGATGTTTTTCCTCCAGAGCAACAAGGGCAGATTAGAGCACAGATTGCTGAATCTTTAAAAATGGTAGTCACTCAAAAACTGTTTAAAAAGAAAGATGGCTCAGGCCGTATAGGAGCCTTTGAGGTTATGGCATGCACTCAACCCATCAAAAACCTTATAAGAGAGGCTAAAATACACCAAATACCTAGCATAATGCAGACTGCCCAAAGAGAAGGTATGATTACCATGGAAAAGTCTATTGAGGGTCTAGTTGCCTCAGGAGTGATTAATATTGCAGAAACGAAAACATCATAGCGCCTTTAGCTTAATTGAGCTATTAGTTGTTATCGCTATACTAGGAATACTCAGCGCCTTTGCCTTTCCTAATATTTCAAAATGGATCACCAAACGAGAAGTTAAAAAAGAAGTTTATGATGTTGTAACTTATATCCAGGAAAGAAAATCGGAAGTTACTAGCGGAAAGTATGGGATGACACTAGTTCGCTTAAGACCTGACTTAGAAGTTTGGACAATGAGTAGCCAAGATTTTTTTAATACTTATAGAAGTATAAGCTCAAATAGTTCTTATAAAAGAAATAGCCAATGTGATTATCCCTGGAGACAAACTGGCTTTGTTAGAAATAAAGATCTTGAAACCTTAAAATTAAGTGTTTCAAATAATGATAGCAAAGTTCATGTTTATCCTAATGCTGCTCATAATCCAGTTGATACAACAATATGCATTACTAAAGATGGTTCTGTAAGTTATATGAGGACAAGAAAAACTGAGAGAGATCCAAGCACTCGGAAAAATGTTGATGTATTTATTTTTTGTTCTAAATCAAACTCTAATCAATATAATTGTAAATATAATGCTAATTTTGAACACATGTATAAAATTACATTAGATAAATATCAAAATATAAAAGTTTATATAAAAAATACAAAAAAAAATAGCTGGAATAAAATAGATGGATAAATCAATTAAAGGTATTTCGCTTGTTGAGGCGCTTGTTGCATTAGTGATAATAGGAATAGGTTTCGTTGCTATATTACAAGTATCCGCTTTTACAATTTCATCAATGGATCGTTCTATGGAGAAAAATAAACTTAATTTTTTATCCGAAATGGTTATGGAAGATATGATTGGCAATCCTACAAGTTTATCAAGTTATAATAATTTTAATGAAACTTGTAATTACAATACCAAAGGTGGAACGAACCTCCATGAAAAGCAAAAAGATAAATGGAGAAATAAACTTGCTGAAAAAAACTATATTCAAATTAAAAATTCAAGTGGCGGATCTTATAAAGAAAAAAAACGCCCTTGTTTTAATCAAGATAGTAAAAAAACATTTACAACTGATAGGTCTGGGAGAGTTAATTTTAAATCAAATAAAGAAAGAATAAAAAAATATTTAGGAGTAGTTGTTAAATGATAAAAATTAAAAATTCTGGATTTACATTGGTTGAAATATTGGTTGCTTTAGTTATTGGTGTAATTAGCGTAGGAGCTATATTTTCTTCTTACCAATATTTTAATCGAACTCATGAATCAATTTCACAAAAAGCAGCTATCAGTCAGTCAGGTAGAGAAGCTTTGTCTCTTATAGCGAGCGATTTAAGAAATGCAGGTCACATCGATCCTAACTTTGTAGGAAATTCAAGCGAAGGAATATCATCTTTAAGACAAGCACAACTTAAAATGATTGAGGTTAAAAGTAAACATTTCGGAAAATACAAACAAAGCGATTGGCTCAGCATGTGGTACACAACCTCTCCCAAAGATAGAAAGAGAGTACAATATTATCATAAGAAATATGAGGATAGTAATAGCTATTATTTAGCAAGAGACGTAGTGATGAATCCTGAAGGTGGTAGTAATTGGGCACACCCAGTAGATATGGAACTGTTTGTTCCATTCGTAGAAGATTTTCAGATCATATTGAAAGATATAAATGGAAATATTTTAGTACCAGTTTGTAGTTCCTGCGGAGCTTTAGAACAGTCACAGGGCGCAAATGATAAGGTTGGTGATAGAAATAAAAGTCAAGCCAATATGTTAAAAGTACATACTGCAGAGGTATATCTAACAATAAGATCTCCAAAAGAAGTTTATAAGGAAAATAAGAAAACAAAAATTGTTAATGGTGAATCTGGCCACGGTAGCAATATAACAATATCCCCTGATGATAAATACTATCGAGAAACCTTTTTTGTAAGTGTTCATACAAGGAATTTAGCTAAACCATTGGTGCCAACAAGCGCTGGATCCACAACTACTATTAACACAGGAACGATTTACAATAAATAAATGATAAATAAACATAAAAAAAATGAAAAAGGATTTGTATTGCCGGTGGCTCTTTTGGTTTTGGTGGTCATGAGTATTATGGCGGCTTCCCTGGTCACAATCACATCTAAAGATCACGCTGCTAATAATAGTAAGGACTCAAGCCAGCAAGCATTTTATGCTGCAGAGAGTGGAATTGCTATTGCCAAAAAATATATGATTGATGAAAAAAGATCATTTACAGGTTCTGCTCCAATGAATTTGGATAGAGATTTAAGATTCTGTAAAGCAAATCTTTTTCCTAATTTAAAACAATCTTATGGAATTATACATAAAAGAAGTAATTTAAGTGAATTTATAAACGCCTCGGGCAAGGAATATACAAGGCTAGGTAAATTTAGCTTTGAATATTTTATTACCTTTTCACCAGATCAAAGTGGAAACGTAGCATCAAATAAATCGTCGGCTAAAAAAAAACCAGGAACTAGTCAGATTTATTACACAATATACTCGTGTGGTTGTAATGAAGAAAAAAATATCTGCAAACCAGAAAACAATATTATAATTCCATTGGAAGCCGTGGTAACCTTGGTTGAATGATGAGAAGATTTATACTTTATATAATTGGATTTTTTCTATTAGCACAAGTAAGTGCTTTAGCTTTAAACTGTAACTTAAATAGGATTCAAACTAATACGAGTATTAGTAATTTTGAAGAAGAGAAAGTATTCTTTTCATATTTTAAAAACCCTTCTGGTGCAAGTTCAATGATGATGCCTATAGAACATTTTTGCAAAGATGATGATACAAACGGTATCATATTAACTTTATTTTTTTTAGAAAATAAATTAGTTCGGATTATATTTGAAAATGTTTTAGCCCAAAATAGAATTTTATTTAAAATTGCCAATGATACTTACAAAGTTGGTTTCAATAAAAATAATATAAAAATTAGTAGAAAAGCAACAGAAACTTACTCGATTAATAAAAATGATAATTTTTATTTTTATGGAAATTTTATTGGTAAAAATGAGTTTTTAGAATATTTTGAAATTACTAGCAATAAATATAAAGATAAACTAAACGAAGAACTTTTAAAAAGGGAGGAGCAATGATTAAAAAAGTTGTTACTTTACTTTTACTAATATTATTTTTCCCCAATAATTCATTTTCTAAATCTCCACCACCTGGAACAGGCACGGCTTCTGTTCCTGCAAATATTTTAATTATGCTGGATAACTCTGGAAGTATGGGATGGGACATTGATGGGAATATAATTAATGCAAATTCTAGTAAAATTTCATTAGCTGCAGATGTGGCAGTAGATAGCTCAGGCAATCAATATGCTCTTGAGCTCTATACTAGAAAAATCAAAGTTTTTGACTCAAACGGCACATACAAAAAGCAACTTGGGGGTGGTTATGGGTATGGCTGCAATCAGTGGATTTATGCATATGACATAGCTATTCATAACGATCAAATTTATGTCTTAGATTATTATGGACGACGTATAAAAGTTCTATCTCTAACAGGAACATGCATTAAACAAAAAAGCATAAATTATAGTTGGACTAAAGGATTAGCAGTTTCAGATCAGTATGTTTACGTGGGTTACGGAATGGGAGGAGGAATTGCAATGTATGATAGAACAACACTTAACCATGTCAGAGTGCAATATAATTATAATGAATTTTATCGTATTTATGGATTAGATGTAAATGATGCAGGAACTAAACTTGTTACAGCTAATTATAATCGTCACAAAGTTTGTGTTCATACTATCTCTGGATCAAGTCTAGGGTCATGTACAAAAGTTGGTGTTTCATCTCAAGGTACCGGAAATGGTTATTTTTACTATCCATCAGATGCTGTTTTCGATAGTAGCGGTAATGTATTTGTCACCGAGCTATATGGCCACCGAATACAAAAATTTGATACATCCTATGCATATGTATCAAAGTATGGTTCGTTTAATTATAACGGAAATCCTTTTTTCTACCCTTTTGGTTTAGGAATTTCTTCATCTGATAACATTTATGCAGCTGACTGGGGGAATAATTTAATTCAAGAATTTACCAGC
This sequence comes from uncultured Pelagibacteraceae bacterium, assembly GCA_902589795.1. GTDB lineage: Bacteria > Pseudomonadota > Alphaproteobacteria > Pelagibacterales > Pelagibacteraceae > AG-414-E02. The sequence goes on from CACIUJ010000004.1 coordinate 6,069, forward strand.
ACTTTAAGTTATGTAGGCAGAATTGGTGTAAACAAATCCAGAATGCAAATGGCAAAGGCCGTGATTAAAAAACTGGTATCTAATACCGAACTTACGAGTGGAGCAAATTTTGGTCTTATGGAATGGGGTTGGTACTGGAACCCTTATCTTCGATTAAGAGTTCCTATTAGTTCTAATGGGGCAAAATTAATTTTTAACGATGTTGATCAAGTAAGAGCTTATGGAGGAACTTATTTATTACAGGCAATGAATAAAGCAAGAGAATACTACACGGGTTCACAATCTCCTCGAATAGCTAATGCTAAATGTCAATTAAATTACATAATTCTTATTAGCGATGGTGTTTGGAATAGTCATAGCAGTGCTATGAGTGTTGTAAAAAATATGAAAAATCAATATGGCATTAAAACTTTCGCAGTAGGTTTTGCCATAGCATCAGGTAATAAAAATAACTATGAAGATTTAGCCGATAATGGGGGAACCGATGATCCTTTGTATGCTGATAATGAAGGTCAACTACTTACAACGCTAACAGATGCCATTAAACAAGCTATATCGGGCACATTAACTTACACAACACCTGCTATAATGTCGGAAAAACAGAGGGGTGATTTCATTTATCAATCTACTTTTAAATACGCCAAATATAAACAGTGGGAAGGTCATTTAAAAAAAATCAAACTAAATTCTAATGGTAGTTTTGGAGCTACACAGTGGGATGCTGCTGATAAACTGAATAAAAAAAGTTATACTTCAAGAAATCTTTGGACTGCGGGGATAAGCACAATAAGTACAAATAATTTTACAACAACGAATAGAGATGAGTTAAAAAAATTATTATTCCCTAATACAGTACCTACAGATACTGAAGTAGATAATTTAATTAATTTTGTTCGTGGTATCGATACATATGATGAAGATGATGACAACAACACCACAGAAACAAGACACAAGCTTGCAGATATTTACCATTCAGATTTAGTTGTTGTGGGTCCGCCTGAAGGATCTACCGAAGATGACGGTTCTTCAAATTTTACAAAAAAAGATGCGTATTATCGATCACAAAATAATTATAATGGTTTTAAAAATGGAACCAGTTGTGGAGGAAGCTGCCAAAGTCGAAAAGAAGTTGTTATAGCAGGTTCTAACGGAGGCATACTTCATGCCTTCGACGCAAGTAATGGTGAAGAATTATGGGGATATATTCCTCCTAATATCTTAGGAAAATTATCAACTATGGTTTCAAGTAAAGCTAATACGACAAATGCTATTTATGGAATAGATGGGTCCCCAGTTGTTAAAGATATTTATTTTGATGATACGCCTAATAATTCTGCGAATGATCCAAGATGGAGAACAATTCTATTATCAGGACTAGGTGCTGGCGGGCATGGTTATTTTGCTTTGGATATTACAGATATTAACTCACCCAAACAATTATTTACTATAGAACATGATCCTTTCAGACAATTTGTAAACCACTGGGATAGTGATGAAAAACTTACAAAATATGCTTATGAACTTAACTATTCTAGTTTTAACTTAAATGGTAAACAAATTTTCAAAGGCAATATGCCAGATGAATATGATTACCAAAAACTTGGTGAAGCCTGGTCCACTCCAAGAATTATTAGAATAAAAGTTAACAACAAAGATAGGTGGGTTGCTGTTTTTGGTGGAGGTTATAATGGTGGAACAAACCCTAATTATGGCTCTACTGTATATGTTATGGATTTAGAGAATGAAGGAAAATTACTTAAAACAATTTATATTCCTGATGAATATTGGACTCGACATAACTATTCTTGTTTAAATGCAGAAAAAGGTTCCACAGAGTTTGATATAGGAAGAAGTTGTAGCCTGCACAGCTTAGATACTAGTTATTATTCTTTAAGAGTACAAGGTTTAGGAAATGTTCCATATAGTCTTATAGGTGATCGAAATGGTAACTATCTTAGAAATATGAAATTGAAATTTCAAACTACAGATGCTAATGGCAATCTCGTTGATGTGCCTTTAGAAAATCGTACCCATGTCTATATTAGTGTAGTGCCTAAAACTGATATCGTAAATTCTGTTCCTTCTGACTTAGTAGTTATTACAGCTGATGGAACAAAAGAAGCCGATTATGATGGAGCATTAGTTTATGCAGCAGATCTAGAAGGAAAAATTACTAAAATTAATTTAACTGGTTCTAATGCATCTTATCAAACCACAACACTCTTTAATGCTGAATCAAATACTAACAACGGCAGATATATTTATAACCAACCCGAAGCAGCGATAAACAGTGATAATAAATTGTGGTTATATTTTGGAACTGGAAATACACAAAAACTTGGAAATCGATCTAATCAAATTAAGAATCGTGTCTATGGCATAAAGGACAAAGATTTTCCTAACTTTAAAAATATCAGTTCTCCTGGAACCATTAGAAAATGTGCGAGAGCACCTACCTGCCCTGGCGGTTATTACGATTTAGGTTGGTATGTAGATTTAAAAGAATCAAGAAAAGTTACAGCAGAACCTACTGTTTTTAAAGATCGTGTTTATTTTCCTCTGTATGAGCCTGCGCCAGCTAATGCGGTATGTACAAAAGGATCAGCATATTTAAACGCTTATGATAGAAAATGTGGAGAAGCCAAATTAGGAGCTTATGGAGTTAAATTAGGACAAGGTGTACTTTCAAAAGTGTTAGTACAAGGTGATAATTTATACATAGGTTTATCCGGCGAAGCTGATACTTCCGCTGCAGCTGGCTTTGAATCATCTGGAAATTTAATTAAAGGAACTTCTAAAGCTACAAGTGGTAAGGGAGGTGTTCAATTGGAAGGATGGAAAGAAAATTATTAAAAAATAGAGGTTTTACTTTAATAGAACTTCTAGTCGTTGTCGCCATCATCGGTATTCTTGCAGCTGTAGGGGTTACGACGTTTACTGGGTTTCAGGAGAAGGCAAAAATTTCTGCAACAAAAGCTAATCATAAAAGCATAGTTAAATTTGTTTCGACACAATTAATGAAATGTTCTTTAGGAGACGAATTAATTTTAAAACAAAATCCTACAACTGATACTCCCGATCTTTGCCCAGATGTTCTTGCTGGTAATGCTAACAAATTTGCAACACAACTATCGTATCATTTCAACAGTTTAAAATGGTGTAATCCAATGGGTTGGAAACATAATTCTGGCACTTGTTTAGAAGCTGTAGAAACTTCAGGAACTGTTGGTGAAGGATATACAGGTGCAACAAAATTAATAACCTCATCTGGATCTTCATCTACATTAACAATTGATACAAAATATTCATGCGATCCTTTGCCTTTAACCGAAATATGTCATGGCAAAGGAAAGTCTTTAACTGCTAACATTAAAATAGAATGAAAATCAAAGCCTTCACCCTCATCGAGCTCCTAGTCGTCGTCGCCATCATCGGTATTCTGGCTGCGGTGGGTGTTACGACGTTTACTGGGTTTCAGGAGAAGGCAAAGATATCAGCTACTAAAGCAAATCATAAAACCATAGTTAAATTTATGACTAGCGAAATTATGAAGTGTTCGCTTGGTGACTCAAATTTAAATTTACTAAAGTCTAATGGTAATGCTACATCAGTTTCTTGCAATCCATCTTCCGTTAATACAATAACACTTGGCAGTAGATTTGTAGATCACTTTAGAGGTGCTGGTTTCACAAACCCATTTAATATTGAAGATCAGAACGGAACTGTATATGCTACTTCAGGAAATTCTCCATGGAAAGGGCAAACAAGAATCGTCAATGCTGGAGGTACTAAAATACAAATTGTAACAAAGTATACTGGTAATGATGGACAATGGGGAGGAAATACTAACGAAGTACTCATTGACGAAATAATAGACGATAGATAATCATGAGAGCTTTCACTTTAATAGAACTCTTAGTCGTTGTTGCCATCATCGGCATTCTGGCTGCCGTGGGTGTGACGACATTTAGTGGGTTTCAGGAGAAGGCGAAAATTTCAGCCAGTAAAGCTAATTTTAAAAACATAGTAAAATTTATAAGCCTTAGTTATTCTAGATGTGAAATAGATGATAAAGTAATGATGAATAATCAATCCGGTGTCTCGACAGATGTAACCAGTGGTTTTTGTAATAATAGCCCTCTAGGTGCTTGTCATATTCTTACAGCACATTTTAAATCATTAAAATGGAAAAATCCTTTCACTGACTATTACATAAAAAATAATGTCGATAGTGAATATGCACTTCATTGCTCTAATTCAGGCTGGCCATCAAAAGAATTAGTTTCAAAAGCGGGTTATATTTTCATAACCAATGTTTCTGGATCTCCCAAAACAATGAGGATAGAAATGAGACAAGATAACGACTACAGTGGTAACTGGAGCAAACGCTACTCTAGAAAAGATATTATAATACCTTAAATAATTATGTACCGTCGAGCTTTTACCTTAATAGAACTCCTAGTCGTCGTCGCCATCATCGGAATTCTGGCTGCGGTGGGAGTGAATACGTTTAGTGGATTTCAGGAGAAGGCGAAAGTTTCTGCAACAAAAGCTAATCATAAAGCTGTTTGTAAATGGACTAACGTGGAATTAATAAAATGTGATTTAGATAGTTCCGAAATTATTTTTAATGGCCAAATGCCTTGTTCAACAATAATATCAAAACTTAGTCAAAACCAACAAGATGCAGCATCAGAAGTGTCAAAAGAATTAATAAAAGGTTTAAAAGATAAGTTTAAAAATCCTTATGGTGCATATGATTCATCGATGGGAGACAACGCTGTCACGGCTGCTGGATGGGGTAAAGATCGTGATTTAGGCTATACGATAATCGAACCAACGACCCATTCTTAAACAGGCAAAGCAATATTGAACATACATACATGTAATAAACTTTCCTGTATTGGACAGTGGTGGAACAATACTAATGATAATATAGAAATATGCTGGATAGAAGTGCAACCATAGTTTAAATTAGGATAAAGTTATATAAATATTCGCCAAAAAAAAAATAAATTACTCCTGCGGTAATAATATAAGGACCAAAAGGAATTTCAGATTTTAAACTTCTTTTCTTTTTTAATAATGAGGGCATCACCAACAATAATCCAAGTACTGCTGAAACAAATAAAACAAATGGTACAGATGGCCATCCAAATAATAATCCAATACCTGCCATCAATTTTGCGTCCCCTAGCCCCATTCCCTCTACTTTTTTAAATGTTCGATAGAGATAAATGATAATCCAAATTAATGAATACCCAACAATTCCCCCAATGATGGAAAGAATGATGTTTTGAGTAAACACTAAGGTTAGATCAGGTAAAAAGTTTTTAAAAAAAGCCAAGAAGATAACTCCAAAGTTTAGTACGTCAGGAATTATAAAGTGCTTAAAGTCAATAAAAAATATCATCACATACATCACCAATAAGATAGATAGTAATATTGAAGCAAAATAATTTTGATAATTAAGAAAGATTAATAAAAAACCAGTTCCTATTAACAATTCAATAATAAAATATTGTAGTGATATTTTTTTTTTACAGGACCTACATTTTCCATTTAATAAGAAAAAAGAAATAACTGGAATATTATCAAACCATTTAATTTTTTTTTTGCACTTAGGACAGTAAGAACGTCCAAATAATACTTGTTTTCTTTTTGGTAAACGGTAGATACAAACATTAGCAAAACTACCAGCACATAAACCTATTAAAAAAATAAAAATTAAATGTTCCAAAGTTAAATATTAATTAATGCTGTTAAGCTTATAATGCTTTCATAACAATAACTTATAAACAAAACACTTTTTTCATAAACTACTTCAAAGTTTGGAGTGTAAAGAACAACTTTCATAATAGATATTATATACTAAAAAATATGTTCAAATTTAGTTAATTTAAGTATTGCTATTAAACAAATCTTTTATGCATCTCACGTATTTAGCAAATACATCAGGTTTCCATATTAATAGAAAAAGGTAGGGAGCTAACGCTGGTGTAATACCAAACCAAAACCATTCATCCCATTGAAATGTATTGGGTTTATTGTACCAAGTTAGATAACCGATAAAAATTATCCATACTAATGATAGTGTTAAAATTATTTTTACTTTTTTCATTATATTTTTAGTTTATTTAAAAAAAATGAAAAAGGATACATGCTTTTAGGATACATGTTAGGATACATAGAATCTGAAGTCTTAAAGTAATACTTAAACATTGAAACTGCATCAAAGACCTATTGATTCCATTGCTTTGAAGTCTTAAAATCATTATATAGAATTGTAGCGTACTAAACGACATTTGTGAATCCACTGTACTACGGACCAGGAGGTTCTGAGTTCAAGTCCTAGCAGGCGCGCCAGAAAGAATTTTATGTCAAAAAGATATAGTGGAAAATCATTTAAAGACTCAAGCGTAATGAAAAAAGCAAAGTTAAGTTTTAAAGAAAAAAGAAAGTTGAAAAGGGAAAAAAGGAATAAAAAATGAGTTTACAAAAAGCAGTTATATTTTTTTTAGTCTTAATAGCATTATTTGTATTAACTTTATCAATAATATTTTGAAAATTTATGAATAAAAATTTTGAACAAATAAGTATAAAACCAGGTTTTATGAAACATAATGGAGGTTTGTTATTTAAAACTATTTCAGAAAATGAATATCAATTTAAAACTGTGATAACAGAAAATCATCTTAATGCAGCTGGCATTACTCATGGTGGTTTTATATCTGCGATGGTTGATGCTGGAGCAGGCACGTCTGCTCACAGAGCTGCTGGTAACAGTCCGTGTGTAACTATTTCTTTAGAATTAAAATTTATTTCTCCAGTTAAACTAGGACAAGAATTAATCGGAACAACTAAGATACAAAAAAAAACTAAATCAATGGTTTTTTTAACATGCGAATTAAAAACTTCTGATAAAATTGTTGCTACAGCATCAGGTGTGTGGAAAATATTAAAATTAACAGGAGCGGGACCCGGAGGTTAAATTATAAATTGGGCTGCCTTCTATAATTTAAATAACCAAAACCAACTAAAAATAATAAAGCAAATGGATAAACAATTGCTTTATTGGGTCTATCTAAATTTTCTATTTTAAATTCGGTAATTACATCTCTCATTTCCATTCCATCTTTTTTTGCAAGTCCATTAAATTCAAGTTTGTCCACCGTTGTTCTTCCATCTTCATTAATTAAATTTATGCCGTAATCATTTAAAGAAAAATTTTCACTGAAACTACCCTTTTCAATTACAAAAAGCTTATATCGATCACCATATTCTGTTCTTCTTGTTATCCTTATATGAACATCTTGGTTAGGTTTTAAAGTTATCATTTCTAAAGTATTCATTTGTGTTTCTGTATATTGGTATTTTGGATAAAACTTATCTAATACATAGTCTGGTCTAAATAGTGCCATAGCTAATACGATAAATATTATTATTTCGTACCATTTCATTTTATTTATAAACCAACCTTGTGTTGCAGCAGTAAAAACTAATATAGCTATGAGTGAAGTTGTAATTACTGCAAATCCATGCCAAAAACTTGTAATTCCAATTAATAATAATTCATGATTAAAAATAAAAACTATAGGTAAAATCCCTGTTCTCAAACTATACCAAAAAGCTTGTATACTAGTTTTAATTGGATCTGCCCTAGATATAGCGGCAGCTGCATATGAAGCTAAACCTACAGGAGGTGTAACATCCGCCATTAGACCGTAATAAAAAACGTAAAGATGAACTGCTATTATTGGAAAAGCGTATCCTGATGCCCCCGCTACTTCGACAACAACATGAGACATTAAAGCAGCAACAACAATATAGTTTGCTGTGGTTGGTAATCCCATTCCCAAAATAATACAAAGTACAGCAGTTAAAGTTAATAATGTGATTATATTTCCTCCAGAAATCGTCTCAACAATAATAATTAAATTATTGCTCAAACCAGTCGATGCCACAGATCCAACAATGATTCCTGCGGTCGCAATAGCAATACAAACACTAACCATGTTCTTTGCTCCTTTTTCTAAACCAGCAATTATTGCATTTACACCTGCTATTATTCCATTGAATGGAGTGAGATTATTTTTTTTAGCTATCAACACCTCACGCAAAATAATAATAACCATTAAAGAAAGTATTGAATAAAATACTGATGACCCTGCCGTCCATCTTTCAACTAAAAGTAAATAAACTAAAATAAATATTGGTATTAAGTAATGAACACCACTTAAAAATGTTTTCCCAAGAGGAGGAATTTCACTTTCGGGCAGTCCTTTAATATTTAGTTTAAGAGACTCAAGATGTGAAATATAAAATAATGCAATATAAGATATAACTGCAGGCAAAATAGCGTGGGTTATGACCGTAAAATATGAAATACCAAGTATCTCAGACATTACAAATGCAGCAGCACCCATAATTGGAGGCATTATTTGTCCATTAACTGAAGCAGCGACTTCAACTGCTCCAGCCTTAACCGCCGGAAGTCCAGTTCTTTTCATAATTGGAATTGTAAAAGTTCCTGTTGTAACTGTGTTGGCAACTGAAGATCCAGAAATTAATCCAGTTAGGCCAGATGCAAGAATGGCTGCTTTTGCAGGCCCACCTCTCATTTTACCAACTATAGCAAATGCTAAACTTAAAAAATATTTTCCTCCCCCAGCTGTATCTAGAATCGCACCAAACAATACAAATAAGAAAATAAAACTCACAGAAACACTTATCGGAATTCCAAAAATAGCCTCCCCAGTAAACCAATGATACCCAACTAATCTCTTAATAGATAAACCTTGATGAGCAATTAAATCGGGCATTGACTGTCCAAAAATTGAAAAAATTAAAAAAATTATAGCGATGATTGCTAACGGAATTCCTATGGCTCGTCTCGTTGCTTCCAATAATAAAATAATTCCAAGGGCTCCCATAATTATTTCGTAGGGTATAATTACAGATCCTATTTGAATTTTTGCTAAAATTCCTTGACGATAAACCAAGCCTTCGTAGTCAAAAAAAATATATAAAGTTACGAAAAGTGATATAAATACAAAAAGAAAATCTGTTATTGATATTTTTGTCTTTTTTTTAGATTTAAAAACTGGATAAATCAAAAAACATAAAGTCATCCCAAACGCTAAGTGAATTGCTCTGGCAGGAAGATCAATAAATATGCCAAAATCAAAAATAAAAGGCAAAGGAGAAGCATACCAAAGTTGGAACAAAGACCAAGCTATAGCTACCAAAGCAACTAATTTTAAATTCCAACTATTAGTATTTTTGTCAAGTCCTGAGCCTCTATCAAATTTCTCGAGTAAATCAGATTCGTTTACTTTTTCGCTACCAGAGTTCATTAAAATTATAAGAAGGAATAAAAAAAAAGGCTCAGTTAACTAACTGAGCCTTTGATTTTTTGATCTTACATCCAGCCTTTTTCTTTATAATATTTAATTGCTCCCGGATGTAATGGTGCAGATACACCATCTACTATCATTTTCTTTGGATCTAGATCTTTAAACGCGTCGTGTTGCTTTTTGAAATCTTCAAGATTTTCAAAAACAGCTCTCACTACAGCATAAACTAAATCGTCTGATACCTCAGCACTTGTAACTACTGAAGCCATAACACCAAAAGTTGTTACATCTTTTTTAGAAGTTTTGTAAGTTCCTTTTGGAATTGTTGCCCATGCATAAAAAGGATTATCAGCAACTAATTTTTTTACAGCATCTGTTTGCAAATCAATTATAGACGCTCCGCATCCATCTGTTGCTTGTCTAACTCCTGAATTTGGAACACCTACTGTATAACCATATGCATCAATTTTTCCATCGCAAAGAGCTCCGGATTGTTCTGATGAGCCTAGCTCTGATGCTGCACTAAAATAACTAGTGTCTACACCATGGGCTTCCATAAGAACTTCGAACGTTCCTCTTTGTCCTGAACCAGGGTTTCCAATATTTACTTTTTTACCCTTCATAGAATCCCAATTTTTAATTTTAGATTTTTTTCCAACTAAAATTTGGAATGGTTCTGGATGCGCTGAAAATATTGCTCTTAAACCTTTAAATGGTTTAACCTTATCAGGCATTGTGCCATTGTAGGCATGATACTGCCAATCAGATTGAGCCACACCAAATTGGAGTTCACCTTCCATTATCTGACCGATATTATAAGTTGATCCTCCAGTTGAAGGCGCTGAGCAGCGATAAGCTTTGTCAGTACCTTTTTTTCTACCATGTTCTGCTGACTGAAGCATTGCAACCATTTTACAAATTGCGTTACCTACTTGGAAGTAAACTCCAGTTGGCCCACCTGTTCCTATTGAAAAGAACTCTGCTGATTTTGCTACTGTCGACAGTGGTGCCGATACAGTAAACATCAATAGTGCTCCTGCAATAGTGGAAATAAATTTTCTCATTTTTTCCTCCTTTAATTATTTTTAAAAATAAATTTAATGTAATAAGGATATCAACTTTAAAATGAATCTAAAGTGATTTTGACCATTCTTTTAACGCTTTTACGCCATTAACTATATTTGGTGCATTTTTTTTTAGATCAGCATAATCTAGTTTTTTACTACCTAAGGTATTCTTTAAAAAGTTAGCTCCATCAAAGTCAGTGTAGCTCAATCTAGCTATCATTTTTTTTTTACTAAATCCAAAATCACTACCTGGAAGTAAAGCTACACCAGTTTTATTCAAAATATCTTTACACATTTCAGATGATGAAGAAAACTTAGCATTTGTAAACTCGGGTAATAAATAAAATCCACCTTCTGGTTTTTTTATATTTACTGCATTTGATTTTAAATTTTCATAAACGTAATTACCTATAAATTCTAGAATATTTCTAACTTTATCTAAATATTTAGTATGATCTCCTTTATATGCTTCCAATGCTGCATATTGAATTGGTGCACTAACCGAAGAAAAAGATTCGCTACATAATATTTTTAAACTATTTTTCAATTCCTTTAGATGCTTTGGTATAGCAAAAAAACCTAATCTCCAACCGCCTGCTCCGCACCATTTACTTAAGCCATTACTAACTATTGTTCTTTCTGGATAAAATTTTGAAATTGATTTATACTCTTTATTAAAAGTTAATTCAGAGTATATTTCATCAGATAAAATTATTAATTTATACTTTTTTGCAATTTTAGCAATTTCACTTAAATTTTTGCATATAGTTCCTGATGGATTATTTGGTGAATTTAAAAAGAGTAAAATATTTTTATTTTTTAATTTTTTTATTTTATTTTCTAAATCTTCAGTAGAAGGAAACCAATTATTATCCATGCTAGTCTGTATCCAATGTACTTTGTTCTTAGCTAAAAGTGCTTGAGGTTGGTATGATACCCAGCTAGGGGCGGGAAGTAGTATTTCGCCATTAAAAGCAATTTGAGTAAGCAACATCAGTTCTTTAGTTCCTGGTCCAATAATTATGTCTTCAGGTATAAAATGATTATTATTTTTTTTATTAATATAATTTGCAATTGTTATTCTAAGTTCCTCAAGACCTTGCATAGGCAAATATGTATTTTTACTAGCATTATTTTTCAATGCATTAACGATAGAATCTGGAATTGGAAATGGAGATTGCCCAAAACCAAATTTATAAATTTTTTTTCCACTCTTTTTTAATTTATTTGACTCCTCGTTTATTGCTAAAGTGGCAGAGAGTTTTAAGCTGCTTACCTGATCTTTAATAATTTTATTCATATAATTCTTTAATATTTATAAATTGTTTTAAACTATCTGGATTAGCTAAAGCTTCCAAGTTTTTTATTGTCTCTCCTTCTATAGTTTGTTTTACGGCTAGCTCAACAAGTTTGCCATTTTTTGTTTTTGGTATCTCAAAAATAGATATTATTTTTGAAGGAACGTGTCTTGGTGAAGCTTTAGATCTTATTTCTATTTTAATTTTTTCTATTATTTTTTTGTTTAATTCATAACCCTGATTAAGTACGACAAATAAAATTATTCTAATATCATTATTCCAAGATTGACCAACGACTATTGACTCATTAATTTCTTCTAATTTTTCTACAACATTATATATTTCCGCAGTTCCTAGTCTAACACCTCCTGGATTAAGAGTAGTATCTGACCTTCCAAAAATAACAAAGCTGCCTTCTTCTGTAACTTTTGCAAAATCCCCGTGATGCCATACGTTTTTGAATTTTTCAAAATAAGAGGCCTTATATTTTTTATTACCATCATCGTTCCAAAAATACACTGGCATTGAAGGAAAAGGCTTTTTACAAACTAATTCTCCTTTTTGATTTTTTATGGAAAATCCATTTTCATCATAAACATCCACATCCATACCTAAGCCTCTATTTTGAATTTCGCCAGCATGAACTGGTTGAAATAAATTACCCAATACAAAACATGAAACAATATCTGTTCCACCCGAAATGGAAGATAGATGAACATCATTTTTTATATTTGCATATATATATTTAAAACCATCTTTAGATAGGGGAGATCCGGTTGAACAAATGGTTCTTAATTTTGTCAAATCATAATTATTTTTTGGAACAACCTTATTGTTTTTTAGTGCATCTATATATTTAGCGCTAATACCGAATAAAGTAATTTTTTCTTCACTAGCAAGCTGAAATAGTAAATCGTTCTTTTTATATAGTGGAAAACCATCAAATAATAAAATTGTCGCTTTTAAAGCAAGTGAACCCACAAGCCAATTCCACATCATCCAACCACATGTTGTAAAATAAAATACTCTGTCATTTTCTTTTATATCACAATGTATTTGCAGTTCCTTATTATGTTGAATTAATACTCCACCTGTTCCATGACAAATACATTTTGGTTTTCCTGTTGTGCCACTAGAATAAAGAATAGCCAAAGGGTCATTAAAATTAAATTTTTTATAAATAATTTTATTATTGCTTTCAGAACTAGTTAATTGACTCCAATCGATTATTATTTTTTTTTTATTGTATTTCTCAATTTCTGTACCTGGATAAGGAATAACAACAATTTTTTTTATGGAAGGTATTTTTTTAATTATGCTTGTTAATCTATCAAGAATACTAATTTTTTTTCCATTATAAAAATATTTATCACCAATAAATAAGATTTTTGGATTTATTTGTGAAAATCTATCTATAACCCCATTGCTGCCAAAATCAGGTGAGCATGAAGACCATATTGCCCCAATGGAAGAAGTTGCAAGGTATGCAATAACTGTTTCTGGAATATTTGGAAGATAGGCTGCTACCGTATCTCCACTTTTAATTCCATTAGATAACATCCAACTCGATATATTTGAAACATTAAAATTTAAGTGTTTCCAACTTATTTCTTTTCTAAAACCATTTTCGCTTCTAAATATAATTGCTGGAGTCTCATCATTTTTCTTAAGCAAATTTTCTGCATAATTAAGTTTGGCATCTGGGAAAAATCTGTTTTTATAAAATACATCAGACTTTTTTAGTACAGCTTTGCCTTGGTCACCATTTATTTGTGTAAATTCCCAAATTGATTTCCAAAAATCCTCTGGATTTTTTATTGACCAATCCCAAATTTTATTAAAATCAGTTCCCACATCTATTTTATATTTTTCCCTGATAAAATTTGAATAAAAATATAGATTTGTATTTTTTAATTTTTCGTTACCCAGTTTCCAAATATAAGATTTCATAGCTCCATTATGTCAAAAAAAAATAATATTGAATTCTCTAAAATTATGCTAAACTTAAATTTCAATTATTGAAAAGGAGAACTTTTTATTCGTTGATTCGGTCATGTTTTAATCTTCATTTGTTCTATACTTTGATCTAGATGTAGCATACCAATAAAAATAACACACAACAGATGGAATTTGAAAAAAAAAGAATTACTGCAGTTTTGGGACCAACTAATACTGGCAAGACTCACCTCGCCGTGGAAACTATGTTGGAATATAAAACTGGAATTATAGGTTTTCCACTAAGGTTGTTAGCTAGAGAAATTTATGACAAATGCGTAATAAAATTAGGAAAAGAAAAAGTAGCATTAATTACTGGTGAAGAAAAAATAATACCAGAATCTCCTCGTTATTACATTTGCACTGTAGAATCTATGCCTCAAGATATACTTGTAGATTTTGTTGCAATTGATGAAATACAAATGTGCACTGATCATGAAAGGGGCCACATATTTACTGATAGATTATTAAACTCAAGGGGGGGGAAGCTCACTATGTTCTTGGGTTCACACACAATGAAACAGTTAATTAGCTCAATTAAAGATAAAGTAGAGTTTGTAAGCAGAGACCGTTATTCTAAATTAACATACAGCGGATATAAAAAAATATCCCGATTAAATCCCAAAACTGCATTAATCGCATTTTCAGTGGATGAAGTTTATGCCATTGGTGAATTAGTAAGACGACAAAAAGGAGGAGCGGCTGTAATCATGGGTTCTTTAAGTCCAAAAACTAGAAATGCACAAGTAGAGCTTTATCAATCCGGTGATGCAAATTTTCTTGTTGCTACCGATGCAATAGGAATGGGAATTAATATGGATATAAACAATATAAGCTTTACTAATCTAAAAAAATTTGATGGGAAAAAAACAAGAAGATTAAACTTAAGTGAAATTTCTCAAATAGCTGGCAGAGCCGGTAGACACATAAACGATGGAAGTTTTGGTATGACTGGACAGTGCGAAAGTTTATCGGCGGATGAAATTGAAAAAATTGAAGCACACGAGCTAAATAAAATAAATGTAATATATTGGAGAAATTCAAATCTTAACTTTCAAAATTTAGAAAGTTTAAATGTATCGCTTGAAAAAAAACCAGAACATGAATTTTTAAAAAGAATTAGTGACTGCGAGGATGAAAAAGTATTAAAATTATTAACGAAAGGAAATAGTAAAATAGAAATTAGCAATACTAAAGATGTGATTGAAACTCTTTGGGAATGTTGTCAAATACCCGATTTTTCAAAAAAAGCTTATGGAAGTCACGTAGATGTTGTAAAAAAAGTTTTTTCTTTTTTAATCTCAAAAAAAAATAAGGTTTCGAATGATTACATGAAAACACAACTCAAGCATTTAGATTTATATGATGGCAATATAGATACTTTGGCTAATAGAATTTCAAATGTAAGAACTTGGTCTTACGTTGCAAATAAAAAAAATTGGACAGAAAATTCAGATTATTGGATAGAAAGGACTAAATATATAGAAGATAAACTTTCTGACAAACTGCATGAGGAGCTTACTAAAAGTTTTGTAGATAAAAGAATAAGCGTTTTATCTAGAAGTTTAAAACAAGATATTATCTTGGGTACGGAAATTAAAAATGAAAATGAAGTTATTATTGATAATCAATATATGGGTAGACTCAAAGGATTAAAACTTGAGCTAGATCTTAAATCTGGCTCATTAAAAACAGATATAAAATCTTTAAAAAAGGCCGCAAGACAAGCTATAGCCCCTGAGCTAATGAGAAGAGTTAAAGAAATAATAAAAAGTGAATCTTTCGATATAAAAGATGATTTTAAAATCTATTGGAAAAATTACCCAATAGGATATCTTGTAAAAGGTAAAAATTACTTAAAGCCAAAATTAGAGTTAATAGTTGACGATGCTTTAGATTTAGATTCAAAAGAAAAACTTAAAAACGATTTAGAAAATAAATTAAAAAAATTAATTAAAACTGAATTATCAGATCTTGTTAGATTAAGCGAAGCAGAATTCAACAATAATTACGTAAGAGCTCTGTGCTATCAATTGTTTGAAAACAATGGAGTTTTAAAAAGAGAAGTAATTAATAAAATGGTAAAAAATATTTCTAAAGAAGACAGATCTCAACTGCGAAGATCTGGAGTGAAAATAGGAAGATACCATATTTTCTTGCCGAAAATGTTAAAACCAAATGCAGTAAATCTTAGAGTAAAATTGTGGAAATTATATTTCGTTAATGATCGTAAAAATAATATACCAAAGTTTGGACTAAATTTTTTAAAAGACGAAACAAAGATAAATAAAAGTTTTTTGTTGATATGCGGATTTGAAAATTTTGGTAAGTTTTATATCAGAGTAGATATTCTTGAAAGATTCTTCTTGCAAGTAATGGAAAACTCTAAAGATGGTGTTTTTAAAATAAATTCTGATATGATTAATTTAATTGGATGTAATAAAGAAAATTTCTTAAAACTTTTAGAACTAATGCAATATAAACCTCAAAAAACAACACAAACAAATGAAGAATTGTTTAAATACTCACCCAAATTTATGAAAAGTAACACAAAAAAAATTAACAAAAATGATGCTTTTAAAAAGTTATCCGAACTCAGACTAAGATGAATGTTTAAAAAATTTTTTAATAAAGAAAAAAAGGATAATAGTAATAAAAACCTATTAGTAGCTTCTTTGTTAGTACATGCCGCCAAAATTGATGACCATTATACAGAGTCTGAAAAAATAATAATTAAAAAAGCTATAGTTGATTTAAAGTTAATTGAAAAAACTAAAGTCGAAAATTTATTAAAATTAGCTGAAGAAAAAGAAAAGGAATCAAATCAAATAATTGAATTCACAAAAGAAATTAAAAAACACCCTATGGAATTTCGTTTAAAAATAGTTGAAATACTTTGGAAAATTGTATATTCAGACAACGCAAATGACAGTTATGAATCAAATTTAATAAGAAGAATTTGTGGTTTGCTTTACATATCTGACAAAGACAGCGGATTAATAAAAGAAAAAATTAAAAAATTGGAACAATAAAAATGACCTACATCGTAAATGATAAATGTATTAAGTGCAAATTAATGGACTGCGTAGAAGTTTGTCCAGTGGATTGTTTTTATGAAGGTGAAAATATGCTAGTCATTAAACCGGATGAGTGTATTGATTGTGGAGTATGTGAACCAGAATGTCCTACAGATGCAATAAAGGCAGACACGGAAGATGATTCTACCAAGTGGATTGAGCTTAATGAAAAATATAGTAATCTGTGGCCAAATATAACCAAGAAAAGACCGGATGATGTTCCTCAGGATGAAGCAAAGTGGCGTGGAGTTAATGATAAGCTAAAATATTTAAGTGAAAAACCAGGAAAAGGAGATTAATAAAAATTTAATATGGGAAGAAAGAAAAAAACTAAAAAAAAAATAAAAAAAACTAATAAAAAAATTAGTGTTCCAGCAAAAAAAATAATAAATCAGACCGTCTCAAAAGCTGATGAAAAAATATTAATAAAAAAGATTAAAAAACAACCAACTGAGAAAAGGGAATATGATGTTAATGACTTTGTCGTATACCCAAAACATGGTGTTGGAAAAATAATTGGTGTTGAAAAAGCAAAAATAGGTGAAATAGAAATTACTTTTTATAAAGTCATGATAGAAAAAGAAAAGCTTACCTTAAGTATACCACTTAATCAACAATCTCACTTAAGACATGTATCAAGCGTCAATCAAATTAATAAAGCAATTAATATTTTAAAGGGAAAGCCAAAAATAAAAAGAACAATGTGGAGTAGAAGAGCACAAGAATATGAACAAAAAATTAATTCAGGTAAAATCTATGAGCTTGCAGAAGTAGTGAGAGATTTAAATAAAAAAACAGATGTTATTGCAGAGCAATCTTATAGCGAAAGACAACTTTTTGAAAAAGCTTACGAAAGATTAAAATCAGAATTTGAAGTAATTCTAAAAGAAAAAGCTCAATTAAAAATGGATAAAGCTTTAAAGAGAGAAGAAGTCGTTGAAAATATGAATGAAACGGTTGCTGCTCCGCAATAAAAAAACGCCCCCTTTTCTTTGGAAAAGAGGGCGTTAAATAAAGTTAAGTAAAAAGATTTACTTTATCTTCTTCTTCTTTTCTTACCTTTTTTCTTTTTACCTTTTTTCTTTTTTCTACGTTTAGCCATTGTCAGCTCCCTTTTTGTCTTAATTAAAACAAATCATTAAGTGATTCGCCTATTTGATTAAACCATAAGTAATTTTCTACTCATGTCAAACATAAACTTTGTTTACAATTTTTTTTAAATTAATTTTAGAAAAATAATTTTTAAAAATTTATAAAAAACAAGTAATAACAATGTTTTTTTGATTATAAATTAATTGAATTTATGATTTTTTATAAAAATTTTCTAAAATATTTTTATACTTTTGAATAACTTTATTTCTCTTTACTTTCATTGTTGGTGTCAGCAAACCATTTTCAATTGAAAAATCTTCATCAATTAAGTAGAATTTTTTTACTTTTTCAACGATAGTTAAATTTTTATTTATTATATTTATTATATTTTCTATTTTTTCTCTGTTGCCTTTAAATTCTTTGCTGGGAACAACTAGTGCAACTAAATAATTTTTTCCATCCCCATAAACCATGCATTGATCTATAGCTGAAGAATTTGATAAAATGTTTTCTATTTTTGCCGGCGAAATATTATCTCCACCAGCACTAACTATTATATCTTTCTTTCTATCAGTAATTTTAAGATAACCATCATTAGGATCTAATTCGCCAATATCGCCTGTGTACAACCATCCATCTTTAATAATTTTTTCTGTTTCCTCATCTTTATTCCAATAGCCCAACATAACATTTTCACCTTTAACTAATATTTCTCCGTCGTCAGCTATTTTTACTTGATTGCTTTTAAATGGAGGCCCCACAGTTTCAACTCTTATTTTATTAATTGGATTACAACTTACAACCGGTGAGGTCTCAGTTAAACCATACCCCTGCAAAGTTGGTAATCCTATTGCATTTAAAAATTCCCCTATTTCTTTATCAAGAGCCCCTCCTCCAGATACAAAAGCTTTTAATTTTCCACCAAACTGTTTTTTGACTTTTTTTCTAACTAAAATATTTAAAACATTATTTATTAATTTTTCTAAAAAATTCATTTTTTTATTAAGCAATTCTTTTTTCCCTAGGTTAATTGTAGCTTGAATTAATTTAGCTTTTATTCCTGATGACTTTTTCATATTTAAATTTATTTTATTATAAAGATTTTGATAAAATCGAGGTACGGCAGTCATAATTGTCGGTTTAGCTTCTGCAATATTATCTAAAAGTTTTTCTATTTTTTCTGCATAAAATACTTTTGCACCAACTGCAATTTGGACAAATTGAACTGTATGTTCGTAGGAGTGAGATAAAGGAAGCCAAGTTAAGAAAGTTGGTTTTGAATCAATTATAGGATTTAAAATTTCAAAAGCTCCTTCAAGATTATTTAATATACCCCCATGACTTAATATAACGCCTTTTGGATTTCCACCAGTGCCTGAAGTGTAAATTATACATGCCGGAGAATTTCTTTTTAAATTTGTATTTTTTATTTTATTATTTTCTAATAAATTTTCAGCAAGTATTGAACTAAGATCTAAGTACTTGCTTTGATAATTTACGCCTGGAATAATATCAAGCGTAATTACTTTTTTGATAAATTCTTTTTCTTTGATAATTTTTTCTAATTTTTTATGCATTGCATGATTTGAAACAATAACAACCGATGGTGTACAATCGTCAATTAAATATTCATAATCTGATGCTGTATAAGTTGTATAAGCAGGCACAGTGATTCCTCCTGCTAACATGATTGATATGTCGGATATAAGCCACTCTGGACGATTTTCTGATACTAAAAGACATCTGTCTTTTTCTTTAATATTTTTTTTTAAAACGTCTGTTAGTTTATAAACACTGGAAACAGTTTCAGACCAAGTAAATTTTTTTCTATTAACAGTATTGAGCCATTCTAAAAAAACACTTGCTTCTTTTTGTTTTCCAGCTTGGAAAAAAAACAAATCTGTTAAATTATTAAAATCTTTTAAATTCATATAATTTTGGTGGGCAAAGAGAGACTCGAACTCTCACAGCATTGCTACCACAGGATTTTGAGTCCTGCGCGTCTACCAGTTCCGCCATTCGCCCTTTTTTAACTATTATTTTAATCACATTATCAAATTACTAAAAATACAGTAGATATAATATACATTTCACCTAAGCTAGCAAAAAGATTTTATGGAGGTTATAAAGATTTAATTAAAATGATTAAAAAGTTATATGATAAATGTATTAAATGGTCTGGGCATAGATATGCTAAGCCAGCTTTGGCTATTGAAGCATTTATTGAAAGTTCTTTTTTTCCAATACCTCCCGACGTAATGATAATTCCAATGGTAATATCAAAGAAAAAAGAATTTATTAAAATAGCTTTAATAGCAACTATTTTTTCTGTGCTAGGTGGATTGTTTGGATACTACATTGGATATGCTTTAAATGAGGTAGCAATAAAAATTTTTGAACTTTATGGTTATGAGTATTCTGATTCTTTTAAAGAAAAATTTAAAACTACTGGGGGATTTTTTGCTTGGTTAGGTATATTAGTCACAGCAGGTTTTACTCCCTTGCCATTTAAACTTTTAACCATTTCTAGCGGCATTATTCATTTTCACTTATTACCTTTTATTTTGATATGTATTGCAACTAGAGGCTTGAGATTTTTTTTAGTTGCATATTTAACCTATAAATTTGGAGAAAAAATAGGTCCATTTTTAGATAAACGCGGAAAAAAATGGAGTATTATTATTGCATTGGCAATTATTTTAATTTTTGCAATAGCGTACTTTTTATTTTTAAGATGAAAATGATTCAGAAGATAAATAATAAAATTTTATTTAGTGTATTTGTTTTTATTCTTGTAGTCACCATTTCTGCTTTTATAATTGAATACCAATTTAATTACCAGCCTTGTAAATTATGCATTTATGAACGCATACCATATCTTCTTTCTATTACATTGATAATAAATATGTTTTTTATTAATAAGTATCAAAAAATTACATTATTAATATTATCTTTAATTTTTTTTATCAGTTCAATTCTGGCTTTTTATCATTTTGGAATAGAGCAAGGTTTTTTTAAAGAGTCATCGGTTTGCACAACCAAAGATTTATCTCCATCACTTACAAAAGAAGAAATTCTAGAACAGCTAAATAAAAATATCATAAGTTGTAAAGATGTTAGTTTTGCCATATTTGGCTTGTCTCTTGCTACAATTAATACTCTTTTTTCAATTTGTTTAAGTGTTATATTTGCAAGATTGTTTCTGAATTATGGAAAAAACCAATAAAAAAATACTGGAAGAGATTATACGAGTTGATCATGCTGGTGAACGGGGTGCGATTAAAATTTATGAAGGACAATTGCTAGCTTTGAAAACTGTAAAACAAGATGAATCCTTAAAAGAAAAAATAGAGTTAATGAAAGAACATGAGCTAGAACATTTAGAATATTTTGAAAAAGAAATTCAAAAAAGAAATGTAAAGCCTACCCGTTTTCTTCCATTGTGGGATTTGATGGGCGTTGCATTGGGCTTTGGTACTGTATTGATGGGAAAAAAAGCAGCTATGCTTTGCACGGCTTCTGTTGAAGAGGTGATTGAAGATCATTATGAAAATCAAATCAAAAAATTGGGAAATGATGAAATAAATTTAAAGTCAAAAATAGAAAAATTTAAAAATGATGAAATTCAACATAAAAATATTGCATATGAGTCTGGAGCAACAAACAAAGGATTTTATGGTGCAATGGACAAAATAATAAAAACTGGGTCTAGAATAGCCATAACTATTTCAGAAAAAATTTAATTTATTTTAAGGTAAAAGTTCAACATCCCAGTATAAATAATCCATCCAACTTTCATGAAGAAAATTTGGTGGAAAATTTCTGCCATTTTGGTGTAAGTCGTCCATTGTAGGTCTGAATGGTTTTTTAAATAATTTCATACCAGATTGAGAATATAGTCTACCACCTTTTTTAACATTACAAGAAGAGCAGGCTGTAACAACATTTTCCCAATCAGTAACTCCTCCTTTGGATTTGGCTAATAAATGATCAAACGTTAAATCTTTTTTATCTCCACAATATTGGCAGGTAAACTTGTCTCTTAAAAACACATTAAATCTCGTAAAACTTGGATGTTCAGATGGTTTTATAAAATTTTTTAAAGCTATAACGCTTGGTAAATTCATTTCGAACGAAGGGCTTCTAATTTTTCTTTTGTAATTTGATACAATGCTAACTCTATCTAAAAAAACTGACTTAACAGCATCCTGCCAACACCAAAGAGAAAGTGGATAATAGCTTAAAGGTCGAAAGTCAGCATTTAAAACTAGCGCAGGGCATTTTTCTAATGGTACCTTTTCATTTGCAGATATAATCATACCAATAAGTTAGCGGATTAATATAAATTTTTCAAGAAATAGTTTTGTTAAAAAATTGTTTCAATTATAAAAGATTTTTTTTCAAAAAATCTAAGCCTAAGCTTGTTCCTTCCACAGGTATTTTATGCTCACAGTTATTAAAAAGTTTTGTTTTTATTTTAATTCCGTGAGTACTAAAATATTCCTTAGCTTCCAACATATACATGGGAGATACTATTTCATCATTAGCGCCATGCATTAAAAAAATTTTTGGTTTGGATATAATACTACTTGATAAATGTTTTTTATTTATTACTTTACCCGAATAACCAATTACACAATTTATTTTTTCTCTTTTTTTTAAAGCTACTTGAAGACTCATCATGCAACCCTGACTAAAACCAACTAATGCTAAATTTGAAAATTCTAATTGAAAATCTTCTATAACCTGGTCTAAATACTTACTTAATTTTTCTTCAGCTAATAAAGATTTTTCTAAGATTACATTTTCTTTTTCAGAACTTAAATCAAACCATTGATAGCCTTGAGGATTTACTGAACAAATTTCTGGAGCATTTGGACATAAAAAAATTGCGTTCGGTAAAAATCTCGTCCAATTAATTGCGAGAAGGCTTATGTCTTTACCATCTCCTCCGTAACCGTGACACAATACTATAATTTGTTGTGCCTTATTATTTGATGTCGGTGAAATTATAGTTGTATCCAAAATATATTTAGTCATATTTTAATAACCATTTTAAAAATTTTTCATTTTGAAAATCAACTTCTCCAATTATTCTACCAAATTCTTTTCCATCTTTATCAATTAAAATTGTTGTTGGCACTCCTCTCAGTTTAAATTCTTTTACAAAATTTAAGTTTTTATCAAAATAAATTTCTAAATTTTTAATATTTAATTCTGAAAAAAATTTTTTAGTTTTTTGGATATTTGGTTTTTCCATATTCACTGCAAAAATCTTTAGATTTTGAAATTTTTCATCTTGGGAAAGTATATCCAAAGAAGGCATTTCCTTTTTGCAAGGAGCACACCAAGTAGCCCAAAAATTGATCACAACAAGTTTACCCGTGTAATTTTTTAAAGTAATTTCATTTCCTAAAAAATCCTCAAATAAAAGTGGTGAAATAGCCTTTGGTACTTCATTTATAACTAAATTATTGAGTGGTATATCTTCATTTGTTTGTGCTATTGATGAAAAAATATTAAAACAAAATAAAAAAATTAATAATCTTGAGTTTTTTTGATTTGTGAACATTGAATATGAGAACTTAACATATGAAAAACAAAAATAAAGCTATTTGGGGTACAAGATTTAATAAAGCTACTTCAAAAATTTTTGAAAACATTGGCTCATCAATAGATATTGATAAAAGATTATTCGAGGAAGATATTTTTGGCTCCATTATACATACACAAATGTTAATGAAACAAAAAATAATTAGCAGAAAAAAAGGAATTAAAATAATAAAAGGACTAAAAAGAATTAGAAAGCAAATAAGAGAAAATAAGTTTGTCTTTAAAAAAAAATATGAAGATATTCATCTAAATATCGAAAAAAAACTTTTTGAAATTATTGGTAATGATGCTGGCTATTTACATATAGCTAGATCAAGAAATGATCAAGTAATTACAGACTTTAAATTATGGATAAAAAAAGCTAGCGTTATAATTAATAAAAATTTAAATGATTTAATAAAAAGTTTTTTAAAAAAGGCTGAAAATAATGTTCAAACTATTATGCCTGGCTTTACTCATTTAAAAAATGCCCAGGCAATTTCTTTTGCTCATTATTTATTAGCTTACGTAGAAATGTTTAAAAGAGATAAAAAAAGATTTACAAATAATATTAGATATATAGATGAGTGTCCTCTTGGAACGGGTGCGCTTGCTGGAACTTCATATAAAATTGACAGAAATTACACATCTAAAAAATTAGGATTTAAAAAACCAACTAATAACTCGATTGATTCAGTGGCGGATAGAGATTTTGCTTTAGATTTTTTATCTTCAGCTTCAATATGTGCAATTCATATCTCAAGATTTGCTGAAGAATTAATTATCTGGAACTCAGATATATTTAAAATAATTAAACTTGATGACAAAATGTTAACAGGCTCTTCTATCATGCCCCAGAAAAAAAATCCTGATCCTGCAGAATTAATTAGGGGCAGAGCTGGGAAAAATTTTGGGTCACTACAAGCAATGTTAACTACTATGAAAGGTTTGCCTTTATCTTACTACAAAGATATGCAAGAAGATAAGGCGTTGGTTTTTAATAGTTATGATACAATTTTAGAATCAATAATTATCACTAAGGAACTAATTAAAAATCTAAAACCAAATAAGGAAAGAATGTTTGCATTAGCCAGTGAAGGATATACGACTGCCACAGATTTTGCTGATTATCTTGTTCAAAATAACAATTTATCATTTAGAGATGCATATAAAATTGCAGCTAATTTAGTGAATTATGCAGAGAGAAAAAAAGTAAGATTAGACCAACTAAACTTTTATGAAGTAAAAAAAATAAAAAATGATTTAAATAAAGACGTAATGAAAGTATTTCACGTTAAATATTCTGTAAATTCAAAAAAATCTTATGGAGGAACTTCTACTAAAAATATAAGGAAAATGATATTAAAACTGAAAAGAGAATTTAAATGATGAAAAAAAATATAATAATAATAATTATTAGTTTATTTTGTGTTTCCTGTGGCGTCAAAGATAAACCAGAATATAAAACTCAAATAAATTATAATAAAAATATATATAAAATTTAAATCATGAACTATATTAAAATTAGGCAAAACAATCTTTGCATAGAAAACATATCTACTTTGAAGCTTGCAAAAAAATATAAAACCCCTTTTTATTGCTATTCAGTTTCACAATTAAAAAATAACTATTATGCCCTTGCACAGGCATTCCAATCGATTAAGCCAATTATATGTTTTTCAGTAAAATCAAACTCAAACCTTGCTCTCTTAAAAGAGTTAAAAAAAATTGGATCAGGAGCAGATGTTGTATCAATTGGTGAACTGCTTAAAGCTTTAAAGGCTGGAATAAAACCAAAAAAAATAGTTTTTTCAGGAATTGGAAAAACTGAAGAAGAATTAAGATTAGCAATAAAAAAACAGATTCTTTTAATTAACATTGAATCTGAAAATGAGTTAAATTTAATTAATAAAATATCAAAAAAATTTTATAAAAAAATTCCTATAGGAATAAGATTAAATCCTAATGTTACAGGAAAAACTCATCGTAAAATATCCACGGGTGGCAAAGATGAAAAATTTGGTTTATCTTACAATGATTTTGTAAACCTATGTAAAAAAATAAAAAAAATGCGAAACTTAAGTTTAGAAGGGGTAAGTGTTCACATAGGCAGCCAAATAACGAGCATAGAACCATTTAAAAAGGTTTTATCTGTTTTAAATAAAATAATTAACAAAACAAAAGTAAACTTTAAATTTATTGATTTGGGTGGAGGTATGGGTATTTCATATTCTCCAAATGAAAAACAAATTAATTTGAAAGTTTATGCAAAACTAGTAAATAAATTTTTAAAAGATAAAAAATCAAAAGTCATCTTTGAACCAGGAAGATTTATTATTGGAAATGCTGCTATATTAATTTCTAGAATTATTTATATAAAAAAAAATAATAATAAAAAATATATTATACTTGATGCAGGTATGAATAATTTAATGAGACCAGCATTGTATAATGCTCATCACGAAATTATTCCATTAAAAATAAAAAATAAAAAGTTAAAAGGAAATTTTGAATTTGTTGGTCCTGTTTGTGAAAGTTCTGACAAATTTTCTAAAATACAAAAATTTTCACAAGTAGTAGAAGGAGATTTTGTGGCTTTGGCTAATGTTGGAGCTTATGGAATGTCCTTATCATCAAATTATAACAGTAGACCAATCATTGCGGAAATTATGGTACATGGATCTAAGCATAAAATAATTAGAAAAAGACAAAGTTTAGAAAATTTAGTTAATAATTAATTTAAAATTTTATTTAAATGTTTTTTTTAAGATCATTGTTATTTAATCTTTTCTTATATACGGGAATTATTGTAGTTTTTGTAATTGCAATACCGGCGCTATTTTTGCCTACAAAAATTACATTATTGTTTGGAAAGTTTTTAGGGCATTATGTAATTTTTATTGTAAGAATATTTTTAAACACAAAAGTGGAGTTTAAGGGAGTTGAAAATATACCCAAAAATGAAAAATATTTTGTGGCCTGCGCTCATCAGTCAATGTTTGAAACTTTTGCCTTACAAAGTGTATTGGATTATCCTGTTTTTATTTTAAAAAAAGAACTTTTAAAAATTCCTTTATTTGGACAGTATTTAAAAAAAATTAAATCAATTGAAATAACTAGAGATACAACAACAAAAGAAAATCTTAATTTTTTTGATAAAGTCGCTAAGATTGTCAGTGAGGAAAATAGACCTCTTTTAATTTTTCCTCAAGGAACAAGAGTGAAATTTAATGAGAAAGTACCTTTTAAAAAAGGGGTGGGTAGAATATATGAAACTTTAAATATTTCTTGTCTTCCTGTGGCCTTAAATTCGGGTAAAGTTTGGCCGAAAGAAGGAATAATTAAACACCCTGGAAATATAACTGTATCCTTTCTAAAACCAATAAAAGCAGGTCAAAATCGCGATGAATTTATTAAAAATTTAGAGATCAAAATATATGATGAAATTAAAAATATTTCTTAGTTTATTTTCTTCCAAAATCAGGTTTATTAATATCCTGCCCGGCTTTTATAATTTCTTTTCTAATTTTTTTAGTTTTTGTAAAAATTGTTTGCAGTTTTTTTTCATTTTTACTATTAATTATCTTTTTTAAATCTTTTAAATTTTTTATAAATTTATCAATCATTTTTGAGGTATTTTCTTTATTTTGTATAAAAATATCTCTCCACATAATTGGATTGGATGCCGCAATTCTTGTAAAATCTCTTAATCCTCCAGCGCTATATTTTACAATATTGTATTTTTTTTTATTAATTTGAAGTGTAGTGTTTACAATATTGTAGGCTATTAAGTGTGGCAAATGGCTTGTGATCGATAAAATATAATCATGCTGTTTTGCATTCATGATATCAACTTTGCTTCCTATTTTTTTCCAAAATTTTTCTAACAGCTTAACTTCTTTAATTTCTGAGTGTTTACCAGGAGTCAAAATACACCACTTGTTTTTAAAAAGCTGAGAAAATCCTGATTCAGGTCCACTTTCTTCTGTCCCTGCTATTGGATGTGATGAAATCCAAGATACATTTTTGGGAATATTTTTTTCAATTACATAAATTGCTTTTTTTTTAACAGATCCAACATCAGTTAGTATAGCTCCATTTTTTAGAGAATTTTTTATTTTTAAAATTATGTTTCTGTAACTGCTTAAAGGGGTAGCAATTATTATGAGATCAGAGTCTCTAACCTCTTTTTTTACGTCTGAGCTAGCTTCATCAACTATATTTAATTTAATTATTTTTTTATTGGTTTCTTTTGTTCTGTTAGAAGAAACTACTTTGCCTGCAAGTTTATTTTTTTTTATTGCCCTTGCTATTGAAGAACCTATTAAACCACATCCAATTATACATACTTTTTTAAACATCATTTTAAAATACTTTCCATAGATTTTACAAAATTTTCATTAGCTTCTTGATTTCCAATAGTTAGCCTTAAAGAATTTGCTATTTTATATTGTGTCATTTTTCTTAAAATTAACTTATCTTCTGCTAACTTTTTAAAAGCTTCATCTGAGTTAATCTTTGTTTCATCAAAGTTCATTAAAAAGAAATTTACCGTGGGTTCGTTTGTTTTAATATTACAGTCTTTTAAAACAGAAAATATTTTATTTGCCCATCGTGTATTATGATCAATAGCTTTTTTAGTCCATTCTTGATCTTTAATAGCTTCTATGCCAGCTGCGATAGCTATTCTATTGACATTAAAAGGAGGTTTTATCTGATACATGCTATCAATTATTTCTTCAGAGGAATAGCCCCAACCTAATCTTAATCCTGCTAAACCATAAACTTTGGAAAAAGTTCTAGTAACTAATACGTTCGGAGAATTTTTAAAAAGATCTAACCCAGAAGAAAAATTATTAGAATTAATGAACTCAAAATATGCATCATCAACAACTAAAAGGATGTCGCTTCTAAGTTTTTTTCTTAAATTAAGCATTTCACTTTTAGATAAATACGTACCAGTAGGATTGTTAGGATTTGCAATAAATACAATTTTTGTCTTTTTAGAAACTTTTTTTATTATTTCTTCTACTGATGCTTTAAAATTTTTTTCCTTAGCTAATACAACTTTTGCCTTATTAAGCGAAGCATATATTTTATACATAATAAAACCAAACTCTGTAACAATTACTTCATCCCCAGGATTAATAAATAGTCTACAAGTTAGATCGAATATTTGATCTGATCCAGCTCCACAAATAATTCTTTTTGAATCTATTTTAAATTTATCAGACAAGGCTTCTCTCAAAGAATTTGAATCATCTTCGGGATATTTAAATACCCCCTTTTTTTCTCTTTCGATGGCTTCTGCTACTCTTGGGCTTGCTCCAAGAGCAGATTCATTGGCAGATAATTTTATTGGATTTTCAATCTTTTTAAATTGAGATAACCCACCAACATATCTTTCAACCTCAAAATTTATCGGTTTTGGTAAATTCATAATTTTTTTATATATAATTAGTATCGCTAAATACTATATATGGAACTTTGTGGCAAAATAAATACAACCTAAATTGACAAAAGACAGGGTTTTTAGTACAAGAAAAACGCGCTGATTTAACTTAAATTGCGAGCGCATTAAAAAAACAGCTAAAAAAGGTTTTTGCCCGGCTTAGCTGGGCTTTTTTTTTGTTTGATTATGAACACAGAAATAAAAGGTATAAAAAAATTAATTGTTAACCAATCTCTTGAGCTAGATTGTGGAAAAGTAATTAAAAACTTTCCTGTAGCTTACGAAACCTATGGTACTTTAAATAAAAATAAAGATAACGCGATACTTGCTTTTCATGCTTTAACTGGTGATCAATTTTGTACAAATATTAATCCAATAACTAAAAGGGAGGGCTGGTGGACATTTGCTGTAGGTCCAGGAAAGTCAATTGATACTGATAAATATTTTGTAATTTGTGCAAATGTTTTGGGGGGGTGCATGGGATCATATGGACCTAAAGAAATAAATCCTGAAACCAATAAACTATTTGGAACGACATTTCCTGTAATAACAATAAGAGATATGGTTCGTGCTCAAAAATATTTAATTGATCATCTGGGTATTAAAAAACTTCTTTCGGTAATAGGTGGTTCAATGGGTGGCATGCAAGTTTTGCAGTTTGCAGCTCTTTATCCAAACTTATCACATTCTGCTATTCCAATAGCATGTAGTGCTAGCCATTCAGCTCAAAATATTGCCTTGAATGAATTAGGTCGACAAGCAATTATGGCTGATCCAAATTGGAAAAAAGAAAATTCTTCCCCAGATAAAGGTTTAGCGGTAGCGAGAATGGCTGCACATATTACTTATCTATCTAAAAAAGGATTAGAAGAAAAATTTGGAAGAAAGCTTCAGGACAAGGGAAGTTTAAAATTTAGTTTTGATGCAGATTTTCAAATAGAAAGTTACCTAAGATATCAAGGAGCAACTTTTGTCGATAGATTTGACGCTAACAGTTATTTATATATTACAAGAGCAATGGATTATTTTGACTTAGAGAAACAATTCAATGGCAATTTGTCTCTTGCATTTAAAGATAATAAAGCAAAATTTTGCGTAATATCATTCTCGTCTGATTGGCTCTATCCTACAAGCGAAAATAAGGAAATAGTTATAGCTCTGAATGCTTGTGGTGCAAATGTAACTTTTGTAGAAATTAATTCGGATAAAGGTCATGATTCGTTTTTATTAGATGTGCCACAGTTTTTAAGAACTATAAGAGAATTTATAAATTCGACTTACAATGAAGTGAAAAAATGAAAAAAGAATTTGAAGTAATATCTAAAATAATTAAAAATAAAAAAAGAGTACTAGATGTTGGGTGTGGTGACGGTACTCTAATGGAATATTTAAAAAATAGTCAACAAAATGATGTTAGGGGTCTAGAGCCACAAAAGAATCTTGCACAAAAATGCATATCAAAAGGCCTTTCTGTTATTGAGGGGGATGCTGAAAAAGATTTGATTCAATTTCCAAAAAAATCATTTGATTATGTTGTGTTAAGTCAAACTCTCCAGGCTTTTTTGAATCCAGAAAAAGTTCTTGATCAATTACTTAGAATAGGAAAACAAACAATTGTTTCAGTACCAAATTTTGGTTACTGGAAAGTACGCCTTCACTTACTTTTTAAGGGCACTATGCCTGTAACAAAAAATCTTCCCAATGAATGGTATAATACCCCAAATTTACATATGTGTACCATTAAAGACTTTGTTAATTTTTGTAATAAAAAAAAAATTAAAATAGATAAATCTATGTGCTTAACTAATGAAAAAATTTCAGAAATTACTAAAAAAAATATGGATTATAAAAATGTTTTTTCAGAGCTAGGTATATTTTTAATAGAATAATAAATAATGCAAATAACTCCAATACCATGTCTATCAGATAACTACACATATATCATAAGTGATTCTAGATCTAAAACTATAGGTGTGGTTGATCCCTCAGAAGCTCAACCAGTAATTTCTTTTTTAGAAAAAGAAAATATTAAATTAAATTATATACTAAACACTCATCATCATTTTGATCATGTGGGTGGTAATGCTGAATTAAAAAAAAAATATAACGCCAAAGTAATTGGGTTTATAGGCGATAAACATAGAATTCCAGAAATTGACATAACTATCAAAGATAATGAGCTGTGGGTATTTGGAAAGTCCCCAGTAAAGATAATACACATTCCAGGACATACTTCGGGACATATATGTTTTTTTTTTGAAAAAGAAAAAATTGCATTTACTGGCGATACTTTATTTTCTTTAGGTTGTGGAAGAATTTTTGAAGGTGACCATAAACAAATGTTAAATTCCTTAAATAAAATTAAAAAACTTCCAAAGGAAACCAGAATTTATTGTGGTCATGAATATACATACAAAAATGCAGAATTTTGTATGAAATATGAAAGCAATAATATTGATTTAAAAAAAAAATTTGAACAAATTAAAAAATTACGATCACAAAATTTACCAACAATACCCTCCATATTAGAGGATGAATTAAAATTAAATATTTTTTTAAGATGTGATCAAAAAGAGTTAAAAAATAAATTAAATATGAAAAATCAAGAAGATTTGGAAGTTTTTAGGAAAGTTAGAGATCTAAAAGACAGTTTTTAGCAGTGGTTATATCTTGACATAACAAGTTAGAAAGCTATATTGCCCATATTTCCA
This sequence comes from uncultured Pelagibacteraceae bacterium, assembly GCA_902589795.1. Classification (GTDB taxonomy): domain Bacteria; phylum Pseudomonadota; class Alphaproteobacteria; order Pelagibacterales; family Pelagibacteraceae; genus AG-414-E02. The sequence continues at coordinate 37,709 of CACIUJ010000004.1, forward strand.
AATATGAAATTAAAACAATGTCTTTCGCAGTTATTCAAACAGGTGGCAAGCAATATAAGGTTTCAGCAAGTGAAATCATTAAGGTTGAAAGACTAAACCTTGAAGAAGGTAAAACTGTCGAATTTAAAAATGTTCTTTTTTTAAATGACAAAGAAAATACAGAAATTGGAAATCCAAATATACAGGGCGCTAAGGTAGAAGCAACAATTTTAAAAAATATAAAAAATAGAACTATATTAGTTTTTAAAAAACGAAGAAGAAAAAATTCGAGAAAAAAATATGGTCATAGACAACCTATTTCTCTTATAAGAATAACAAAAATCTTTTCAAAAAATGGAAAATTAATTTCTGAAGCTGCACCTCAAAAAAAATTAACTAAAGAATTACTAAAAGGTGAGAAGGCTAGAGAAGAACAAATAATTAAAGCCAAAAAAACACGATCGGAAGAAAAGCAAAAAATTAAAAAAATGATTCAAAAAAACGAAGATAAAGAAAAAAAAGTTACTGATAATATTGAGAAAAAGAGTATTAAAAAGAAACCTTTAACAACAAAGAAAAAGTGATAATATAAATTGAGGAATTAAAAGCATGGCAACAAAAAAAGCAGGTGGATCATCACGTAATGGCCGAGATAGTGCAGGAAGACGTCTTGGGGTTAAAAGATATGGTGGTCAACTAGTAATGCCTGGAAATATAATAGTTAGACAAAGAGGTACAAAAATCCATCCTGGAGACCATGTAAGCATGGGTAAAGATCATTCCATATTTTCATTAATAAAGGGAAAAGTTCATTTTAAAACTTCAAAGTTTAACAGAACATTTGTTTCTGTTATCCCCAGCTAAATATTTATTAGCAAAAAAATAATATTATTGTTGTATTATGAAATTTTTAGATCAAGCAAAAATATTTGTTAAGGCAGGCGATGGTGGATCTGGTTCTGCCAGCTTTAGAAGAGAAAAATTTGTTGAATTTGGAGGTCCTGATGGAGGTGATGGTGGTGTCGGAGGTTCCATAATTTTAGTTGCTAACAAAAATTTAAACACACTTATTGATTTTAGATACCAACAACATTTTAAAGCAGAAAAAGGACAAGATGGTAAAGGACAAAAAAAAACTGGAAGAAGTGGAAAGAATTTAGTTTTAAAAGTCCCAGTGGGTACGCAAGTTTTCGAGGAAGATAATAATACTTTAATCGAAGATCTTTTAGAATCTGAACAAAAGTTAGTTGTTGCAAATGGTGGAGAAGGAGGCCTAGGTAACGTAAGATTTAGAAGTTCAGTAAATCGTGCACCAAGAAAAAAAACAGGTGGTGATAAAGGTGAAAGTTTTTGGATATGGCTTCAACTAAAAGTTATTGCAGATGTTGGTATTGTTGGTTTGCCTAACTCAGGAAAATCTAGTCTTCTTTCTGTATTAACTAGTGCAAAACCAAAAATTGCAAATTATCCATTCACAACAACTAACCCTAATTTGGGCGTCTCTATATATAACAATAAGGAAATTACTTTAGCTGATATACCAGGATTAATTGAAGGAGCACATGAGGGAATAGGATTGGGTGATAAATTTTTAAGACACATAGAAAGATGCAAAAGCCTGCTTCATTTAGTTGATATTACTGAGGAAAATTTGTTAGAAAATTACTTTAAAATTAGAAATGAACTTTCCAAATATAGTAAAAAATTATTAAAAAAAAAGGAAATTATAGTATTAAATAAAATTGACATGCTTAGTAATGAAGAAATTAATAAAAAAGTAAATGATTTAAATAAAAAAATAAAAAAAAAAATTTATCAAATATCTACTTTGCAGCATAAAGGTTTAACAAATATAAGAAAAAGTTTAATTAAATATGCAAATTGAAAAATTTAAAAAAATAGTAATCAAAATTGGCTCGTCAATTTTAGTTGATAGAGAAAGCAAGCCAAAACAAGTATGGCTTAAGGAATTTTCCAAAGATATAAAATATTTAATCAAAAAAAAGAAAGAAGTAGTAATCGTTTCATCTGGTGCAATAGCTTTAGGATGCAAGCATCTTGGCATAAGTAAAAAAGGTTTAAAAATAGATAAAAGCCAAGCTATTGCTTCTATTGGTCAAATTGAATTAATGAATTTCTATAAAAAAACTTTTGATAAGTATAAAATAAAAATTTCGCAAATATTACTTACTTTGGATGATACTGAGCAAAGAAGAAGATCTATAAATGCGAAAAGAACTATTGATAATCTTTTATCAATGGGAATTGTTCCAATAGTAAATGAAAATGACACAACAGCTACGACAGAAATAAAATATGGAGATAATGATAGATTAGCAGCTAGAGTATCACAAATAATTAGTGCAGATTGTTTAATTTTATTATCTGATGTTGATGGTCTTTATACTGATAATCCAAAAAAAAATAAAGAAACACAATTAATTAAAACAGTAAAAGAATTAAATGAAAATATAAAAAAATATGCAACAAAAGCAGAAAATACATATGGTTCAGGAGGCATGAAAACAAAAATAGAGGCCGCCAAAATTTGTCAACTTTCTGGTTGCTATATGGTTATCGCAAATGGAAACAATAAAAATCCAATACAAAAAATAATTAAAAATCAAAAATGTACATGGTTTTTACCAAAAATTTCAAAACTTGATGCAAGAAAGCAATGGATAATCGGATCAATTGCACCAAAAGGGGAAATAATTATAGATAACGGTGCATTAAAGGCGATTAAGAGTGGAAAAAGTTTATTACCTGCCGGCGTACAAAAAATTAATGGAAAATTTGAAAAAGGCGATCATGTTTTAGTAAAAGATCAAAATAATTCTGAATGTGCAAGAGGCTTAACATCTTTTTCTTCAATTGAAATAGAAAAAATTAAAGGTTCTCATAGTAGTGAAATAAAAAATATATTAGGGTATTCAAGTAGAGAAGAGATCATCCATAAAGATGATTTAGCTGAAGTTTAAAAATGACTAAAAACTTGTACATGGAAAAAGTAGGTAAAAAAGCAAAAATTGCCTCTATTAATTTATCTAAAATAAGTATTAACAAAAAAAATTCTGTTTTAAAACAATTTAATCAGTACTTAAAATTAAATGAAAAAGCGATTTTAAATGCAAACAAAAAAGATTTATTAAATGCACAATCAAAAAAAATTAGGGATAGCGCTATAGACAGACTTAAATTAAGCAGCAAAAAAATTTTGCAAATTAGAAACTCAATAAGTAAAATTATAAAATTTAAAGACCCTGTAGGTATAATTTTATCTTCCTGGAAAAGACCCAATGGTATAATTATAAAAAAAAGATCAATACCAATAGGAGTTATTGGTGTAATCTATGAAAGTAGACCAAATGTAACTTCTGATGTATCAGCCTTGTGTTTTAAAAGTGGTAATGTTGTTATTTTGCGTGGAGGATCACAAGCTTTTTATTCAAATAAAATTTTGTTTAAATTTTTTAAGAAAGCTCTTAAAAAAAAAAATTGTGATGAAAATTGCGTTCAATTAATTGAATATAAGGATAAAGATCATGTTGATTATCTTTTGTCTAACATGAAAAAATACATTGATTTAATTATTCCAAGGGGAGGAAAAAGATTGGTAAAGAAAGTTTTAAAAAAATCAACAGTTTCAATTGTTGGACACTATGAGGGACTTTGTCATGTTTATGTAGACAAAGATGCAAACTTAAATAAAGCAATAAAAATTGTAAAAAATTCAAAAATGAGAAATGTAAGTATTTGCGGAGCTGCAGAAACTTTACTAATAGATAAAGCATGTCTCAAAACTCATTGTAAGCCTATATTAGATGAGCTAATAAAATTGAGATGTAAAATTATAGGAGACAAAACTATAAAAAAGTTTGTTTATAATAAAATAAAAATTGCAACGCAAAAAGATTGGGAAACAGAATATCTTTCATCTACAATTTCGGTAAAAAGTGTAAATGGTGTTACTGAGGCTATAGAACATATAAATAAATATGGCACATCCCATACCGATTCTATAATTACAGAAAATAGTAAAACTGCTAGAAAATTTTTATATAATGTTAATAGTTCAATCGCTATTCAAAATGCTTCTACGCAATTTGCAGATGGTGGAGAATTTGGTTTTGGTGCTGAGGTTGGTATATCAACTAACAAATTACATCCTCGTGGGCCAATTGGGCTTAATCAACTAACCACTTACAAATATATTTTGGAAGGCAAAGGTCAAATAAGGAAATAACTTTTTGAAAAAAAAAAATATAAATATAAAAAAAATAGGTATTCTAGGTGGAACCTTTGACCCGCCTCATATTGGACACTTATATATTTCAAAAATCGCAATAAAAAAACTAAAATTAAATAAAGTAGTTTGGGTAATCACAAAGAAAAATCCTCTAAAACATAAACCTTATTTAAGTATAGATCTAAGAATAAAATTATCAAAAGAAATAATGAAAAATGAAAAAAAAATTTCAATTAAATATATTGATAAATTAACTAAATCGTCTGATACCTATAATATGCTAACTTATTTTAAAAATAAAAATAAGAACTCTAAATTATTTTTTTTAATAGGATCAGACAATTTAATAAATTTTCATAAGTGGAGAAATTGGGTAAAAATTCCCAAAATCGCAAAACTAATTGTTTTCGCAAGAAACAAATATTTGGTTAAAGCCATTAAATCTACTGCCGCAAAAGAGCTTAAAAAAAATGAATTGATCTACATTAATTCAAAAAAAATGAATATTTCATCTTCATTAATTAGAAAATTTTGATAACATAAATAATAATGGAATTTAAAGAAATTAATATATTAAAAAAAGAAATAGAAAAAATTCTTAATGAAAATAAAGCTCAAGAAATACAAGTTATAAATCTAAAAGGCAAAACTTCAATTGCAGATTTTATGATAGTTGCAAGTGGAAGTTCATCCCGACACATCCAGGCCCTATCAGAAATTTTGATTGAAGAATTGAAAAAAAAGGGGATCAATAATTGTAAATTAGAAGGAAGAAATAGCAATGAATGGAAATTGATTGATGCCGTAGATATAATAGTTCATATTTTTCACCCAGAAAAAAGAAAATTTTATAATTTAGAGAAGATGTGGTCAGAATTGATACCAAAAGAAAGAGTTACAGTATGAAAATAAATTCTATCTGCTGCAATATTATTTTTAAATTAATATTAATATTGTTCTTTTTTTATAATTCAGCTTATTCCCAAAACATAGATAAATTTTATGAAAAAATTGATCTTTTTAGTGAAGTTTTAGAAAAAATTAATGATGAATATGTTGATGAAATTGATCAATCTGAAATTATGGACTCGGCAATTAACGGCCTTCTCCAGTCGTTAGACCCTTATTCTTCTTATATGAATCCAGAAATTTTTAAGGAAATGCAAACTGAGACTAGCGGAAAATTTGGTGGCCTGGGAATAGAAGTAACCATGGAAGCTGGCGTAGTTAAAGTGATCACTCCTATAGATGACACTCCTGCTTCAAAGGCTGGCGTGAAAGCTGGTGACTATATAGTAAGAATAGATGGAGAACAGGTTCAAGGAAAATCGCTTATGGAAGCTGTAAACTTAATGAGAGGCCCAGTTGATTCATACATAGAAATAACAATAAGAAGAAAAGGATCAGCCAAAGCTAAAATATTTAAAATTAAGAGAGAAATAATTGAAATAAAATCTGTAGCCGCTAAATTAATTGAAAATGAAATAGGTTACTTAAGGTTAAGAGCCTTTAATGAAAATTCTGACGATCAACTAAAAAAAGAAATAAGTAAATTACAAAAAAATAAAAATTTATCAGGATATATTTTTGACCTTAGAAATAATCCTGGAGGATTATTGTCTCAAGCTGTTACAATTTCTGATTTTTTTCTTAATGATGGTGAAATAGTATCTACAAAAGGAAGAAGAAGTAGAGAAAACAGAAAATTTTTTGCCAATAAGGGTGATAAAATTAACGGAAAACCTTTAATAGTATTAATAAACAATGGATCTGCTTCTGCATCAGAAATTGTTGCTGGAGCATTACAAGATCAAAAAAGAGCTATATTATTGGGGGAACGTACTTTTGGGAAAGGATCTGTTCAGTCTATAATGCCTCTAAAAAATAGAGGAGCAATAAGATTAACAATATCTAAATATTATTTACCATCTGGAAAATCTATTTCTGAAATAGGAGTATCACCAGACATTATAGTTGAAGAATCTGAAAATGATTTTGCAATTAATACTGATACTGACAATCAGTTAAATTATGCGATCAAACTATTAAATGGTTAAAATTTAATGCAAAACTTTAATAACCTACCATTGCGGCTTGGGGTAGGTATTGTTGTACTAAACAAAAAAAATCAAGTTTTTGTTGGTAAGAGAATTGATAATCCTGGTAATTCATGGCAAATGCCTCAAGGAGGAGTAGATAAAAATGAAAATTTTTTTCAGGCTGCTAAAAGAGAGCTTGAAGAAGAAACTGGAATAAAATCAGTAAAATTAATAAAGGAATTAGATGAACTATTAACATACGATTTACCAAAAAATCTTTTGGGAAAAATATGGAAAGGTAAATATAGAGGACAAAAACAAAAATGGTACATTATGAAATTTTTAGGAAAAAATGATGAAATTAATATAAATACTAAAAATCCTGAATTTTTAGATTGGAAATGGGTAGAGCCTCTAGAATTACCCAACATCGCTGTAAATTTTAAAGTTAATATATACAAGAAACTTACAGAAGAACTTAGGTCTTTAAATTTAAATTAGACTCTTATTTCTTTAATCACATCTATTTTATGATTAAGAATATATCTATCTTGATCATTAATATTTTCTTTGGTGAGCATTTCTTCTGTTTCTTTTTGCAAATTATTTAAAAATTCTTTTGATAAATCTTTAATATTTATGGCTGATGAAGAAAGTATAACTAAGTTTTCACCAAAAAATTCAATGGTACCATCTTGAACAAAAAATTCCTCAAAATTTCCATCATTTTTTTCAATTTTAATTATTCCTGGTCTTAAAAAAGTAATTATTGAAATATGATTATTTAATATGCTCATATCGCCTTCGTACGAAGGGATTTTTGCCATTTTTATTGTATCTGAAAAAATAATTTTTTCCGGACTTATTATTTCGAGTTGAAATTTAGCTTCCATTAAGCTGCTGCATCCTTCGCCATTTTTTCTGCCTTTTCAACTGCCTCTTCAATAGTTCCAACCATATAAAAAGCATTTTCAGGTAAATGATCATAATCACCTTTGCATATAGCGTCAAAACCTTTAATTGTTGCTTCTAAATCTACAAGCTTACCTGGAAAGCCTGTAAAAACTTCTGCAACAAAAAATGGTTGGGATAAAAATTTTTGAATTTTTCTCGCCCTTGCTACTGTTAATTTATCTTCCTCTGAAAGTTCATCCATTCCTAAAATTGCAATTATGTCTTGTAAAGATTTGTAACTTTGTAAAATTCTTTGTACCTCTCTAGCTACTCTGTAGTGTTCTTCACCTACTATTCTAGGATCTAAAATTCTTGATGTAGAATCTAGTGGATCTACCGCAGGATATATTCCTAGTTCTGCTATTTGTCTTGATAACACTGTGGTCGCATCTAAATGGGCAAATGAGGTTGCTGGAGCAGGATCTGTTAAATCGTCAGCGGGAACGTATATAGCTTGAACAGATGTAATAGACCCTTTATTTGTTGTGGTTATTCTTTCTTGTAAATTTCCCATATCTGTAGCCAAGGTTGGTTGGTAACCTACCGCTGAAGGTATTCTACCTAGAAGAGCTGATACCTCTGATCCTGCTTGTGTAAATCTAAAAATATTATCAACAAAAAATAAAACGTCTTGTCCTTCTTTATCACGAAAGTATTCTGCTACAGTTAAACCTGTTAAGGCCACTCTAGCGCGTGCTCCTGGTGGTTCATTCATTTGTCCATAAACCAACGCAGCTTTAGATCCTTTTCCTTCAGGCTTAATTACACCTGATTCCATCATTTCATGATATAAATCATTTCCTTCTCTGGTTCTTTCTCCAACTCCAGCAAAAACAGAAAAGCCACCATGAGCTTTGGCAATATTATTAATTAATTCCATTATAATTACAGTTTTTCCAACACCCGCTCCACCAAAAAGTCCGATTTTCCCACCTTTAGAATATGGTGCAAGTAAATCTACAACTTTGATTCCGGTAGCTAATATTTCGCTTTCGGTAGACTGATCTGTAAATTTTGGTGCTTCTCTATGTATCGGCCAATTTTCTTTCGTAGCAACTTTTCCCTTTTGATCTATAGGTTCTCCAATAACATTAATTATTCTTCCAAGCGTTTCTGGTCCAACAGGAACTTGGATTGGAGCTCCAGTATTGGTAACTTTGTCACCTCTTTTGAGTCCTTCTGTACTATCCATAGCAATTGTTCTTACTCCGGACTCTCCTAAATGTTGCGCTACTTCTAAAACCAATCTATTACCAGAATTATCACATTCCAATGCAGTTAAAATTTCAGGTAATTTTCCTTGAAATTGTACATCTACTACAGCTCCGATTACTTGAATAACTTTTCCAAATTTACTATCCATTTTTATATACTTTCCGCTCCCGATATTATTTCAATAAGTTCTTTGGTAATTACTGCTTGTCTACTTCTATTATAAGTAATGGTTAATTTGTCTACCAAATCACCAGCATTTCTTGTTGCGCTATCCATTGCTGTCATTCTCGAGCCTTGTTCACTTGCCGAATTTTCGAGAAAAGCTTTAAAAATTTGAGTGGAAATATTTTTAGGTAGAAGATTATTTAAGATTTCATCTTCTTCAGGTTCAAATTCATAAGAAACGTCTGTTTTTTTTTCCTCTTCTTTTTTGTTACTCTCTATCGGTATTATTTGTTGTTGTTGCGGAATTTGTGTCATTACATTTTTGAACTTATTGTAAAATATTTTACAAACATCAAACTTACCATCATTAAATAGTTTTATAATCTTGTTTCCCACTTGTTCGGCTTCTTTGTAAGTAATATTTTTATAACCTTTAAAATTTATATTTTCTACAATATAACTACCATATTGCCTTTTTATTTGATCATATCCTTTAGATCCAACAGTAAATATTTTAAGGGTTTTTCCTTCTTTAATAATTTTTTCGAAATAACTTTTTGCTTTTCTGCAAATATTGGAATTAAATCCACCACATAGACCTCTATCAGCAGTTATTACTACGCAAAGATAAATATTATCTTTACCTGTTCCAACTAAAAACTTAGATGCATTTTCTTTATCTGAAATTGAATTACTTAAATTCAAAATAATATTATTCATTTTTTCCGAGTAAGGTCTTCCTTTTTCAGCATTTTCTTGAGCTCGTCTTAATTTAGCAGCCGCTACCATTTTCATAGCCTTAGTTATTTTTTGAGTAGATTTAACACTAGAAATTCTTTTTTTTAAGTCATCTAAACTTGGCATAATTTTATTTATTTTTTTTAAATTTCTCTATAATTGAAATTAATTTTTTTTCAGTTTCCTCATCTAATTTTCCAGTACTATTAATGTTATTAATTATTTCTGGACTAGTTGATTTAACTTCTTCATAAATCATTTTTTCAGTACTTTTAATATCATCTAATTTAACATCATCCAAAAAACCTCTTACCCCAGAAAATACTGCGATTACTTGTTGTGCTACAGCCATTGGTGAATATTGATCTTGTTTTAAAAGTTCAGTTAATTTTGAACCTCTGTTTAATAATTTTTGCGTAGAAGCATCTAAGTCAGAGCCGAATTGCGCAAATGCAGCCATCTCTCTGTATTGGGCAAGTTCAAGTTTTATTGATCCGGCTACTTTTTTCATGGCTTTCGTTTGAGCTGCTGAACCTACTCTTGAAACTGACAACCCAACGTTAACAGCAGGTCTTATTCCTTGATTAAACAATTCTGTCTCTAAAAAAATTTGTCCATCAGTAATAGAAATTACATTTGTGGGAATGTATGCTGAAACATCCCCTGCTTGTGTCTCTATTATGGGCAAAGCTGTAAGAGATCCTCCGCCTTTTTCATCATTTAGCTTTGCTGCTCTTTCTAATAATCTGCTATGTAAATAAAAAACATCACCAGGATAGGCTTCTCTTCCCGGAGGTCTTCTTAATAGTAATGACATTTGTCTATAAGCTACAGCTTGTTTGGATAAATCATCATAAATAATTAAAGCATGCATACCATTATCTCTAAAGTATTCACCCATTGTGCAACCAGTATAGGGAGCTAAAAATTGAAGAGGAGCAGGATCAGATGCTGTTGCAGAAACAATGGTTGTATATTCCATCGCTCCTGCGTCCTCTAATGATTTTACTATTTGAGCTACCGTTGATCTTTTTTGACCAATAGCAACATAAATACAATAGAGTTTATTTTTTTCATCACCTGATTTATTTATCTCTTTTTGGTTTATGATTGTATCAATGGCTACAGCTGTTTTTCCTGTTTGTCTATCGCCAATAATTAATTCTCGCTGTCCTCTTCCAATGGGAATTAAACTATCAATGGCCTTAAGACCAGTTTGCATAGGCTCACTTACTGACTTCCTTGGAATTATTCCAGGTGCTTTTACATCTACTCTTTTTTTCTCAATTTTTTTATCTAGATCTCCCTTACCATCAATAGGGTTGCCTAATGCATCAACAACTCTACCTAATAAACTTTTGCCAACAGGAGCGTCTACGATTGCACCTGTTCTTTTTACAACATCTCCTTCTTTTATAGATCTATCATCACCAAATATTACTACTCCTACATTGTCGTTTTCCAAGTTTAATGCCATACCTTTCACGCCAGCAGAAAATTCTACCATCTCGCCAGCCTGCACATTATCTAATCCATAAACTCTTGCTATACCATCACCAACTGAAAGTACCTGGCCTACTTCTGATACTTCTGCTTTTTCACCAAATTTTTTTATTTGCTCTTTTAAAATTTTTGTTACTTCGGATGGGTTTATTTGCATATTAAGCCTCTAACATATTTCTTTCTAATTTTTTTAATTTCGTTTTAATTGAAGTATCAATCATTACACTTCCAACCTGCATGATCAATCCAGCTATCAAACTAGGGTCATATTCATAATCAATGTTTATTTTACTTTTAAAATCTTCGGATAATTCATTTTGGATTTTATTTTGTTCTTCTGTTGATAATTTCTTTGAAGAAATCAACTTTGCTTGTAACACTCCTTTGATTTTTGAAACTAAATTTAAAAAACTTTCAATTATTTTGTCTAAAAAAAACAATCTATTCTTTAATGTAATAAATCCTAAAAATTTTTTAAGTGTAGATGAGAAACCATTTTTATTTGCTATTAAAAACATAACCTCTTTTTTTTCTTCTATGGTAACCGTTGGACTTAAAATCATTTCTTTAAAATCTGAGCTATCTTTCAAAAGTTGTTTCAGACTTCTAAATCCATCTGCAACTTTATCAAGCTCAGAATTGTCTTTAGCAAGTTCGTACAAAGCTACTGCATAACTGTTTGCTGTTGAATTTGAAAATGTTGATTTTGAATTCAATTCTTTCTCCTAAAAAGACTAGTTTTGTATGAGATTATATTAGCAAATTCAATATCTTCCATTGTCCTTTTTTGTCTTTATTAAGACCAATAAATGCCAGTTTAAGCAAAATTAATTGGATCAACATCAACCTCTAGTTTTATTCCTGGTATTATTTTTATTTTACTTAACAATTGTGACAAATATTTCTGTATAAATAAATTTTTTGGATATCTTATTAAAATTCTACATCTGTATTTTTGTCTTATTTTGCTTACGGGTGCAAAAACTGGACCCAAAACATTCACTTCTTTTATATTTGGTATTTTAGATTTTATATTTACAGCAAATTTCATTATCAATCTTTGGTTTTTTCCTGAAACAATTAAGGATATAAGGCGATAAAACGGGGGAAGTTTTTTTTCTTTTCTTAATAAAAGCTCTTTTTTTAAAAATTCTTCTGGGTTATTTTTTGAAATACTTTGTAAAATATCGTCTTCAGGAGTGTATGTCTGAAAATAAATTGTTGAATTTGTACTCTCTCTACCTGCTCGTCCACTAAGCTGATGGTACAATTGAACATTTTTTTCCGCAGATCTTAGATCATATCCATGGGACATAAAATCTCCATCCACAACAACTATGCAATTTAATTTTGAAAAATGAAAACCTTTAGATAGTAATTGAGTTCCAACTAAAATATCAATTTCTTTTTTTTCTATTTTTTTTATAATTGGATTTGCAAAATTTTCTTTTTTTAAAGTATCGCTTGAAAATACTTCTATTTTTTTATTTGGATATATTTTTTTGAGTTCAGAAAAAATTCTTTCCACACCAGGTCCACAAAATTGCAAATCACATTTTTTATTATCTTTGCAAGATCTTGCGGGCGTAGTTTTGTATCCACAGTAATGACATAGCAATTTGTTTAAATTTTTATGAAAATTTAAGTTTACCGTACAATTAGGACATTGAAATTTATATCCACACTTTTTACAAATAACGAAAGGAGCATATCCTCTTCGATTTAAAAAAAACAATACTTGATCTCCATCATCTAAATATTTGTTAACCTTGTCTAAAGTTTTTTTTGCTATCCAACTATTTTTACCTAATATTTCAGAACGTAAATTAATAATTTCTACTTTTGGTAAAGATGCTTCTTTAAATCTCCTAGAGAGTGAAGTTAAAAAATATTTTTTATTAATAATATTATTGTAAGTTTCAATTGATGGAATTGATGTAACTAAATGAATTGGAATTTTCTCTATAGACGCCCTAGTTATTGCCATATCCCGAGCATTGTAAGATACACCCTCATCTTGTTTATATGACGAATCATGTTCTTCATCTACTACGATTGTTCCTAAATTTTTAAATGGTAAAAATAATGAAGATCTTGCACCAATGACTATTTTTATTTTCCCTTGGGTTACCCCTTTCCAAATTATTGATTTATTTTTTTTAGTAGTTCCAGAATGCCATACCGCAGGCTCAGATCCAAAAAATTCTTTAAATCTTCTTTTAAATTGATTTGTTAAAGCTATTTCGGGAATAAGAATTAATGCTTGAAAA
>CACIUJ010000005.1:0-5000 GCA_902589795.1 uncultured Pelagibacteraceae bacterium
AAAATCTAAAGAATATTCTAGTATTGGGGATGTCATAAATCAGGCTAGAGGATATTTAAACTTTGAAAAAGAAAAAATAGAGTTAGAAAAAATTATAGACGACAAAGAAAGCGATAAAGAAATGACACAGCTAGCAAAAAAGGAACTTAGTGAGTTAATAGAAAAAAAAAAGACATATGAAAAAATCCTAAGAATATATCTTTTGCCAAAAGATGAAGCGGATGCAAAAAACGCTATACTTGAAATTAGAGCAGGCACAGGAGGTGACGAGGCAGGCTTATTTGTGGCAGACCTTTATAAAATGTACGAAAAGGTTTGTATAAACAAAAAATGGGCATTTGAAATAATAAGTTTATCAAAAAGCACTGCGGGTGGATTTAAAGAAGTAATTTTATTGATTAAAGGAAAAAATATTTATTCTTTTTTAAAATACGAGAGCGGAGTACACCGAGTTCAAAGAGTACCTAAAACTGAAACACAAGGTAGAGTACATACTTCGGCTGCTACTGTAGCCGTGCTACCTGAAGCTGAAGAGGTAGATATTAAAATACAAGAGAAAGATTTACGGGTTGATGTTTATAGAAGCACTGGAAGTGGAGGTCAATCTGTTAACACAACAGATTCAGCAGTTAGAATTACTCATATTCCTACTGGAATTGTCGTTACAAACCAGGATGAAAAATCTCAGCACAAAAATCGAGCAAAGGGAATGAAAATTTTAAGATCAAGAGTTTATGACGCAGAAAGAGAAAAAAAAGATAAAGAAAGATCAAAAGATAGAAAAAATCAAATTGGATCAGGTGACAGATCAGAAAGAATAAGAACATACAATTTTCCTCAAGGAAGGGTAACTGACCATAGAATAAATTTAACACTACATAAACTTGAAGAATTTTTAAGCGGAGATGCTTTCGACGAAATTGGCCAAAATTTAAGAATGGAAGACCAAGAAAAAAAATTAGCAAATCTAAAAAATTAAAATGAACTTAAACCAAACAATAAATAAAGCTTCACAAATTTTAAAAAGCATTAACATTCAAACACACCAGCTAGACGCTGAAATTATACTTTCAGAAATAATGGGAGTTAAAAAAGAATTTTTAATTACGAATGATAATTTACAAATATCAAACAAAGTAAAAGAAAAATATTTTTGCGCCATTAAAAGAAGGATAAAAAAAGAGCCTGTTGCATTTATAACTGGCAAAAAGGAGTTTTGGAGTGAAAATTTTAAAGTTAATTACAATACGCTCGTTCCTAGACCAGAAACAGAACTCTTAGTCCACAACGTTATAAAGATTTTAAAAAATAGAAATATAAGTATTCTGGATATTGGGACCGGTTCAGGCTGCATATTGCTTTCATTGTTGAAAGAATTAAGTTTTTCAAGGGGACTAGGTATTGATATATCTTCAAACGCTATTAAAATCGCTAAAGAAAATTCTAATAACCTAAATTTAACAAATCGTTCAAAATTTAAAGTTTATGATATAAAAAATTTTAAATTTGGCAAATATGATTTAATCGTCTCTAATCCACCCTATATTCCTTTTAAGGAAATAAGAAATTTAAGTGAAAGTATAAAAAATTTTGAGCCAATTTCGGCTCTCAACGGAGGAAATGATGGTCTTGATATTATAAGGAAAGTTATTTACAAGTCATGTGTACATCTAAAAAACAATGGTTTACTAGCAGTCGAGATTGGAAACGGGCAATATTTTAAAGTGTCCAAAATATTGAGGAAATTCGGACTCAGGGAAGTAAAGAAAGTGCAAGACTATAAAAGCAATGTGCGTTGTATTATAAGCACAAAAACAAGGTTTTTTTAAATTATAAAATAATTATTTTGACAAATTTATATAATCATGAATAAGATAATAAAAATCTTATTAATAAAAAATATAAATAAAGATATTTCAAAATTCAATAAAATTTATGTTCCAACGTAAACGGTTTAAACACAGATCAAGACATAGAGGTTACCATAGACATTCTAATGGTAATGGACAAAACAGAATGAGACCTGATGTTTTTTCAAATGGACAAAGAAAAAATAATTTAAGACCAACTCAAAGTGCTGAAAAATTATTAGAAAAATATACAAGTCTTGCAAAAGAAGCAATGTCCTCAGGTGACATAACATTGTCCGAAAACTATCTTCAGCACGCAGATCACTTTATGAGAATTATTGAAGATAAAAATAAAAGTAAAGTTGAAAATAAAATAATAAATAACTCTACAGAAGAAAATAAAAATTTAGAAGAGAAAAAATAAAAAAATAATTAATTATTTTTTTCTGCAATCATTTCTGCCATCAGAACATCTGTTTTAATTCTATGTATCTCAAACAATTTTCTTTCATTATTTTTCAAAACTTTTCCTGATGGTAATTTTAAAGTTTGAGAATTTACTTTTTTACCATTAACTATAACTTCATAATGTAAGTGTGGGCCAGTAGACATTCCAGTTGAACCCACATAACCTATAACTTGTCCTTGTTTAACTTTTCTTCCTTTCTTAATTCCTTTTGCAAAAAATTTCATATGTGCGTAAACTGTCTGATAAGTTGAGTTGTGTTTTATTTTTACGCAGTTTCCACCGCCGCCGCACCATTTAGCATGCACAACTGTTCCACTCCCCGAAGCCATAATTGGTGTTCCTTCTTTTGCAGCAAAGTCAGTTCCTTTATGCATTTTGTTATATCCAAGTATAGGATGTTTCCTCATTCCAAATGATGAGGACAATCTTGCTCCGTTGATTGGAGTTTTCATCAACGCTTTTTCTACACTTTTTCCATTCATATCAAAATATCCATAATTTTGATCTTCACCAAATTTATAAAGAGTTATTTCTCTTCCATCGACATTCATTTGGGCAAATAAAATTGATCCGCTTTTTACATACTCACCATTTTCATCAAAATATTTTTCATACAATATTTTAAAAGAATCGTTTTTCCTAATATCTCGCTGAAAATCTATTTCAAAACCAAAAATTCTTGCAAATTCAATAATTGTTTCAGGGTTAACTTTTGCTTTCAAAGCTGATGCGTATAGACTATTTTTTATTACATTTTCAGTCAAAACCTTACGCTTATAAATTTTAGTAATAACTTTATTAGATGTTACTTCACCGTCCTCATCTCTTGTTATTTCTATACTGGTACTTTTTGTTATTGGAACAAAAAAATATGTAATAGAATT
This sequence comes from uncultured Pelagibacteraceae bacterium, assembly GCA_902589795.1. Taxonomy (GTDB): domain Bacteria; phylum Pseudomonadota; class Alphaproteobacteria; order Pelagibacterales; family Pelagibacteraceae; genus AG-414-E02. The sequence goes on from CACIUJ010000005.1 coordinate 3,204, forward strand.
ATATTTTTCAGACAATTTTTTTTCTATTACAAAATTAATTTTATTACCCACTAATAATTGGTTGGGGTTAGCATATTTTTTATATTTATTTATAATAATTTGAATATCGATATTTTTAATCTCATATTTTTTAAGGATTTTTTGAATACTATCTCCAGATTTTATTTCGTAATCTACAGTTTTAAAAGGCGATTTAATTTTTGAAAAGAAAAATTCTTTTAAAGGCAATACTTCTGTTTGCTCATATAAAATATTGGATTTATCATCTTTTACAAATTTGTCGTTTTTATAAGAAATAATGAAAAATAATACTATTGTTAAAGAAACGATAGTTATTAAAAAATACTTAGCTTTTTCTGAATAATTTCTATTTAAATATGACATATAAAATTCAAAACAATTTTAAATCGCATTTTATCGCATCGGTGAATTTATATATCAATATTTTTAATTTTTAATTAAAAACCCCTTATTTTATCTAATTTTTTAGCCAATATACGCCTTGATTTATTTCTCAATTAGCTTATAACCGTGCCTCCATCCCTTAAAAAAGCCTATTTTTCTTGGTTTATTTGCGGGGTTGTTAATTAAAATGTCAAAGTTGAACTGCTAGATGTGGTTCTAGCGAGGGCATTTTTAGCTGTTTCAAATTGTAAAAAAAAGAAGAAGAGAAGTGTGGACGGTTAGGTTACCAAAATTTGTCGTACACACTTCAACGAAAATATAAATAATTTTTTTTATTTATATGAAGCTAGTGTGCGCCGTTATTAAACTTGAGAGTTTGATCATGGCTCAGAACGTACGCTGGCGGCACGCCTAATACATGCAAGTCGAACGAAGTAGCAATACTTAGTGGCAAACGGGTGAGTAATATGTGGGTATCTGCCCTCTGGTATGGAATAACACGAGGAAACTTGTGCTAATACTGTATAAGCCTTTACAGGGAAAGCTTTATGCGCCAAAGGATGAGCCCGCACTTGATTAGCTAGTTGGTAAGGTAATAGCTTACCAAGGCTACGATCAATAGCTGATCTGAGAGGATGATCAGCCACATTGGGACTGAGACACGGCCCAAACTCCTACGGGAGGCAGCAGTAGGGAATCTTGCACAATGGGGGAAACCCTGATGCAGCGATGCCGCGTGAGTGAAGAAGGCCTTTGGGTTGTAAAGCTCTTTCGTCGGGGAAGAAAATGACTGTACCCGAATAAGAAGGTCCGGCTAACTTCGTGCCAGCAGCCGCGGTAATACGAAGGGACCTAGCGTAGTTCGGAATTACTGGGCTTAAAGAGCTCGTAGGTGGTTAGAAAAGTTAGTGGTGAAATCCCAAGGCTCAACCTTGGAACTGCCACTAAAACTTTTTAGCTAGAGTGTGAGAGAGGTAAGCGGAATTTCTAGTGTAGAGGTGAAATTCGTAGATATTAGAAAGAACACCAATTGCGAAGGCAGCTTTCTGGATCATTACTGACACTGAGGAGCGAAAGCATGGGTAGCGAAGAGGATTAGATACCCTCGTAGTCCATGCTGTAAACGATGTGTGTTAGACGTTGGAAATTTATTTTTCAGTGTCGCAGCAAAAGCGTTAAACACACCGCCTGGGGAGTACGACCGCAAGGTTAAAACTCAAATGAATTGACGGGGACCCGCACAAGTAGTGGAGCATGTGGTTTAATTCGAAGATACGCGCAGAACCTTACCAACACTTGACATGTTTGTCGCGACTCTAAGAGATTAGAGTCTTCGGTTCGGCCGGACAAAACACAGGTGCTGCATGGCTGTCGTCAGCTCGTGTCGTGAGA